>JAKBAL010000066.1 GCA_021809225.1 Pseudomonadota bacterium
ATGGAAAAGCAAAAAGCTCTCGAGGCCGCCTTAGGTCAGATTGAGAAGGCATTTGGAAAAGGATCCGTCATGCGTCTCGGCCAACGAGATACAGTGACAGGGGTAACTGCCATCTCCACAGGATCGATAGGGCTTGATATCGCCCTTGGGATTGGGGGACTTCCAAAAGGGCGTATTATTGAAATCTATGGACCGGAAAGTTCTGGAAAAACAACCCTTGCCCTTCACGCCGTTGCAGAAGCTCAAAAGGTGGGAGGCACATGTGCCTTTGTGGATGCAGAGCATGCCCTTGATCCTCAGTATGCTCGTAAGTTGGGCGTTGATACAGACAACCTTATTATTTCCCAACCTGATACAGGGGAGCAAGCTCTTGAAATTGCCGATACCCTTGTTCGCTCAGGTGCTATAGATATATTGGTCATTGACAGCGTTGCAGCTCTTGTCCCTAAAGCTGAACTTGAAGGAGAAATGGGTGATTCTCATATGGGCCTTCAAGCGCGTCTTATGAGTCAAGCTTTGCGGAAACTGACAGGATCTGTTTCAAAAACAAACTGTATGGTGATTTTTATCAATCAAATCCGTCAGAAAATTGGCGTTATGTTTGGGAATCCTGAAACGACCACGGGAGGGAACGCCCTCAAGTTTTATGCATCCATCCGTTTAGACATTCGCCGTATTGGTGCTCTTAAAGATCGGGATGAAGTTGTCGGGAATCAAACCCGGGTCAAGGTCGTCAAAAACAAGCTTGCACCGCCCTTTAAGGTGGTTGAATTTGATATCATGTATGGAGAAGGGATTTCCAAAATGGGAGAGCTCATTGATTTAGGTGTCAAAGCAAACTTCATTGAAAAATCAGGATCTTGGTATTCCTATAAAAATCAACGCATCGGTCAAGGCCGGGATAATACCCGTGGTTTTTTAAAGGAAAATCCTGCCATTGCGGCTGAAATTGAAGCATCCATCCGTGCCAATATAGGTGTTGTGAGCCAAATTCTTGCACCTTCAGAAACGACGGAGGATGCAGCTGCTTAAAATGGGGAAGCACCAGATAAACTCCACAGGTTGTTTTTTCTGGATTGCTTCGCTCTGCTTGCAATGACGACTCCCCTATCCGTCATTGCGAGGAGCGCAACGACGAAGCAATCCAGTCCTTAAGCAAAACTCAAGAGGCAAAAGTATCCATGCAAACCACAGCAGATATCAGGTCATTCTTTTTAGAGTATTTTCAAAATCGAGGGCATACAGTTGTGCCGTCAAGCTCGCTTGTTCCCCTCAATGATCCGACCCTTTTGTTTACGGCGGCGGGTATGGTCCAGTTTAAAAATGTTTTTACCGAGCAGGAAACACTTCCTTTTACAAGGGCTGTGTCTGCTCAAAAATGTATTCGGGCTGGAGGGAAACATAACGATCTTGAAAACGTCGGTCACACAGCGCGCCACCATACTTTCTTTGAAATGTTGGGGAACTTTTCCTTTGGGGATTATTTTAAAGAGGAAGCGATTCACCTGGCATGGACCCTTATCACGAAAGAGTGGGGTATTTCTCCTGAAAAACTTGTCGTAACAGTTTATAGTGAGGATGAGGAAGCAGCGACTCTATGGCGTAAAATTTCGGGTCTCCCTGCTAATAAAATTATCCCCATTGCGAATAAGGATGAAAATTATTGGTCTATGGGTGATACGGGACCCAGCGGACCCTGTTCTGAAATTTTCTATGACCATGGGGCTCATATTCCTGGTGGACCTCCTGGAAGTCCCGAAGCAGGCGGAGATCGGTTTGTGGAAATCTGGAACCTGGTTTTCATGCAGTATGAACAATTGGGGCCGGATGAGACTATTCTCCTTCCCAAACCTTCTGTGGATACGGGAATGGGAATTGAACGCCTCGCAGCCGTTCTCCAGGGGGTTCATGACAATTTTGATACGGATATTTTTAAAGCCATTATTGAAGCTTCAGAAGAAATAACCAAAACTCAAGCCACGGGCCCACATCGAGATTCCCATCGGGTGATTGCGGACCACTTGCGGTCAAGTTGCTTTTTGATGGCTGATGGTGTTTTGCCTAGCAATGAAGGACGCGGTTATGTGTTACGTCGAATACTCCGCCGGGCGATGCGTCATGTCCAGCTCTTAGGGTATAAGGGATCCCTCATGGCAAAGCTCGTGCCCACTCTCGAAGAGAAAATGGGACGTGCCTACCCTGAGCTCGTCCGTGCAACGCCCCTGATTGTCGAAACCTTAAATCTGGAAGAAGAGCGCTTTCGGCAAACCTTAGAAAAAGGGCTTAAACTCCTTTCTGAAGAATCTGAAAAGGTGAAAGATCTTTTACCGGGTGAAGTGGCCTTTAAACTTTATGATACCTATGGATTTCCTTTGGATTTAACTCAGGATGTTTTGCGCGGCGAAGGTAAATCCGTGGATGCGGAAGGGTTTCAACAAGCTATGGAACGACAAAAGGCGGAAGCCAGGGCGGCTTGGGCCGGATCGGGAGAGAGCAAAACAGACCGCATTTGGTTTGAATTGAGGGATCAACTCCATGCCACTGAATTCCTTGGCTACGAAACAACGGTTGCTGAAGGCATCATTGAAGCTTTTGTTAAAGATGGACGTTCAGTTACTCATGTTAAAGCAGGGGAGGGGGTGGCTCTTCTTGTGAATCAAACGCCCTTTTATGGAGAGTCGGGTGGCCAAATGGGTGATACAGGGGTTATTTCATCACTTACGGGTAAGATGGTTATTGAGGATACCCATCGCAAGCTAGGGGATTTAATAGTGCATCATGGTCGGGTAGTTGAAGGGGAGTTTAAGATTGGAGAAGCGGTTCATTTGAGTGTGGATGCTGAGCGTCGCATTCTTTTGCGAGCCAATCATTCGGCAACCCATCTTCTTCACACAGCTCTTCGCAAGCGCTTGGGGGCTCATGTTACCCAAAAAGGATCCCTCGTGGCACCTGATCGGTTGCGTTTTGATTTTAGTCACCCTAAAGCGTTAACAGATGAAGAAGTTCAAACCATAGAACGAGAAGTGAATGATCAAATTCGTCAAAATACACCTGTAAATGTCTGCCTGATGACACCTGAGGAAGCGACAAAGGGAGGCGCCCTGGCCCTTTTTGGCGAAAAGTATGGCGAAGAAGTCCGCGTGGTTTCGATGGGAGATGAGGTCGATGACCCTTTTTCCGTTGAGCTTTGTGGCGGAACCCATGTGAGTCGTACAGGAGACATTGGGTATTTTAAATTCATTTCAGAATCAGGGGTTGCCGCCGGAATTCGTCGTATCGAAGCTTTAACGGGTCGTATGGCTGAAGATTTTGCTTTGAGCCAACAAAAGCTCGTTGTTAATCTTGCTGACCAGCTTAAAATTGCCCCTACTTCTGTGGGGGAAAAAGTAGGACAGCTTTTAGAGGAACGTAAATTTTTAGAGCGGGAAGTCCAAGCCCTTCGTCAACGACTAGCTACATCCGGTGGGGGAGACTCCCAAAAACCAGAGATGATCAATGGTGTGCCGTTTTTTAAGCGCCACTTAAAAGATATTCCTCCTCAAGACCTTAAACCCATCGTAGATCAGCTAAGGGACGAATATAAATCGGGTGTTTTTGCTGTTGTTAGTGAGAGCGAAGGAAAAGTCTCGATCGTCATTGGGGTCAGCCCAGATCTTCTTTTCAAGTTTAACGCCGTTGATTTAATTCGCAAAGTTGTTGCCTGCATTGGTGGGAAGGGAGGCGGTGGCCGTCCCGATCTCGCCCAAGCTGGAGGACCCGATGCGGAGGGGATTGAGAGTCTTTTTGGGGAGTTGGCGGCTGAATTTGCACGAGAGTAAAAATGGATTTAAAGTTTTTCTCGGGTAAAGAAACAATTGAATACGTCATCTTTGCAACGATTATAGCAGGTATTTTATGGGGTCTTGAAGTCCTCATCCGTTGGTTCTTCGGATAGTGATTCAAGGCCATTATAAATCCGAGGGGTTATTAGAAATTAATCTTGCTAAATTTGCTTATAATCTCTTATATAAAAAAAGTTTTATACAATATTATTTTTATGGGTAGGATAAATGCTTCGTAGATCTTCTCGCATCTTATTCTTTTTAGGGACTCTTTCAGTATCTGTTTCTTCTTTAGAAGCTGTTGGATCAAACTATCTCTTTGACCCCACTTCTATTTTTCAACCCCATCCCAGTGGGGGGCGTAGAACCAATCCTGTGCGAACAACTCATGCGGATCTCTTGCATCAAGAGGGAATTAAGGGATGTACGAAGAAGGGAACAAGATTTACCGTTGCTCTTATTGATTCCCACTTTAATCCAAATTTTACAAAGACACTGAGTGATAAGGGGCTTATTCATCCTCATGCTTTATCATGGGGTAATTCTTTTATTCTCGCTCCTGGAGAAAAATATGATTTTTCCTGTTCTAACTTAGAAGGACCCCTTAAGCACGCGCATTTAAGAAAAAATAAGGCAAAAACAGCGGTGGAAAAAAGAGAGGCTCAAAAAGAAATAGATGTAATTAACCATGTTTTAGAACTGAGGCGCTCTAACAAACGTTCGAGAGAGGCTCTTTTTAAACAGTACACGGGGAATGGTGCGTTAGGTCAAGGTGCTCTTAATGAAGGCTCAGGCATGATGGATGCCTTCCATTTAATTGCTCCGGAAGCACAAATTCTTCCTATTGATATTGATGTTATGGCGTGTTCGAGGATGAATAAGGATGGTCTACTTGTGACTGGCGCTCGAGCTCTGACGAAAGCACTTAAGAAAGCTCTTCGTTATCGTGTCGATGCCATTGCGATTGGGTCTGGACTTGAGACCTTGAATGAAAAGGGAATAGTTGAGATTAAGTCAGCGGTTGGGTGCGGTATTCCTGTTTTTATTGGTGTTGGGGGAGATTCTAACAAAAAACAAGGAGTACTAAAACGTATTAGTCAAGGCTGGGATGCTGTGCAAAGACGTCCTATCAGATCAAAAATGCAAGAATTATTTGAAAAAGTAGATAGAAAAGGAATTCATTTCGTTGGAGCATTAGGATATAAAGAAAATGGAAGAGAAAAAATTTCTGAACATACTCAACTTCCAGATGAGTCGACGGAGCCTTATTTTACGCTCGCACCAGGAGAAAAACTTCCTATCCGTACAGGTACGAATCCGCTTCAGCTTCTTGAAACTCCACGTTTTTCCGCAGCCCAGGCTGCAGGGGGATTTATTCTCTTAAAGCAAGATGTCTGGAGCCGAGGATATCAGTATCCACGGGAGTATGATTCGGTCGATCGCCTTTTAAAGGCCATGCATGACTCTGGACGAGATGTAACTTATAAAAAGAAAGGACTTTTAAAAGAGGAAACATTTAAGGCACTGGATCTACAGCAAGCTCAAAAGCTTGCAAGGGAAATGTGTAACCCTCATCCTCTTCAGCCTCAGCCAGCTCCCAAAAAGCCAGCTCCCAAAAAGCCTGCTCCTCAGAAGCCGGTACCGCAGAAACCAGTTCCTGCCCCTCAGAAGCCAGTTCTCAAAAAACCTGCTCCTCAGAAGCCGGTATCGCAGAAGCCAGTTCCTGCCCCTCAGAAGCCAGTTCTCAAAAAACCTGCTCCCAAAAAGTTAGTTCCACAGAAGTCGGTTCTCAAAAAACCTGCTCCTCAAAAACCAGCTCCTCAAAAACCAGCTCCTAAAAAACCAGCTCCTAAAAAGTTAGCCCCTCAGAAGCCAGTTCTCAAAAAAACTGCACCTCAGAAGCTAGCTCCCAAAAAGTTAGTTCCTCAGAAGCCATCTCCCAAAAAGTCAGTAGTTAAGAAAATAGCTCCAGTTCGTAAAGCAATCATTAGAAAAAAAGTGGTCACTAAAAAAGCTATTGCTAAAAAAGGAGTAGCTGTAAAAAGAGCTTCTCCTCAGAGAGCTTCCCCTCAGAAGTTTTCACGATTCCGGGGAAAGATTCGTAGAAGATAATAAGTTCCCAGAATCCATAAATGTTACGCTGTCTTTTTAGCCCCAGGCTGTTTCACAGCGTCCCGTGGGTGCGTTGTAACATTGACTTTCTTTTTCTGTTCAAATGGAGCTATAACACGATCAACCAATTGTTTTAATGCTTCTCTAGTTGCTCCTGGCTTTAATGCCTTTTCAAAGGCATTATAGGTGAGTAAATCATTTTTCTTTATCCATTGGAAACTTTCTCTAGAACCTATATAATAAAGGTTACGAAGCGTGAAATAATGCTCTAATATGCTTGATAATAAACTATGCACATAAAAGGATCCTTCTAAAGTATTATCCATTTTCCAGAAATTCATTTTTATTTCATCGACCACTTTTTGCTTTATTTGATCAGATGTAAAAAATCCTTGATCATATGTTCCTTTTATAGCCTCTATAAAGCGGTCCCCGAGTTGGTTTTTTTGAAGCAATACTGCAGTCTCTTGCACAAGGCTTAAAAATCCTATCGCATTCATGTCATTCAGAACGTCTTCTGACAAAATGTGAAGATCAAGATAGAAACCTTTAAATAGATCGCGCACGCTTTCACTTGGAGTTCCTCCCCCTCGAAAAGCTATAAAATCATAATCACTCTTAGAACTGGCGGTCCCTTGCGCGCGTGACCCAAATAAAATAAGCGTATGAACCCCATAAGTTTTCTGAATATGCTGAACAATATCAGGTAATAGTGAATCTTTTGAGAAGACATATTTTTCTTTTTTTTGAGGCTTCTTGAGGGCGCTGTTTTGATCTTGAACGTTAGTATCTAAATCAGGCCCGGCAACTCGCGTCAGTAACCCATGGAGCGACTCGTGGCAAGCCTTCGGAGCTAATGCTCTATTAAATGCTGTATACGTTAATGGGTCATACTTTTTTAACCACTCAAAGCTCTTTCTGGGCCCCTTATAGACGAGATTACGAATTGGAAAATATTCTGTCAATGCAAGGGTCAAAAATTTATGCCGATAAAAATATTCTCTTATCTCATTTTCCTGACTACGATTAAAATTCATTGTTAATAAACGAATTTTACTCTTCTTTGCTTCAGAGAGGTCTTCGCGATTATAAAATGCCTCTTTTACAGCATTAATAAATCGTTCCCCTTCATGATTTTGCTTGTATAAAATGACAGCTTCTTGCCAGAAAGTGAGTAAAGAAAAATTAGTAGCATCCTCTATTTTGAAGTTTTGCGGGTAGATAGAAACATCTAAGTAGGCCCCTTTAAAGAACTCTTGATAATTTTTTTTCTCTCCTGACTTTTGAAGTCCTATTAGATCATAATCACTTTTAACAGTTGCGGTTCCTCGAGCTCGAGAGCCATGGAGAATCACAGTATGCACGCCATATTTTGCTCGTACATGCTGGACAATCTCTGGTAATAGCGGGTCATTTAAAATGGCCTGCTTATTTGAAAGAGGTCCTAACTCTATTGTTGGAAATACATTTACTTTATTGTTAAAGTTGAAGGTATTTTTTGCACTTTCGCATAATTTTGCCCCTATAGGAATAAATAGGGTTAAACTAACGAAAAGAGTATAGAACATCTTTCGCATGACTCGAGCCGCCAGGATTTATAGCTGCAATTTAAGATTAAAATGACGCTATTTCTGTTGCCTATGACCATGTTGCATAGATGGTTGCTGGTTTCCTTCTTTTTTCTTCGTTTCTTCTGCTTTTCTTATTGCTTCTTGTGTTGTTTCCGTTTGATTTCCTGAAGCGGCCAGTTCAGTTCCATTAGAGACAAGGAAAGACATAGAAAGTGCGAAAAATGAAAGTCTAAAAAGATTCTTATTCATTATTTTCTCCATAAGCGATTGTGTTTTTTACATCTCATTTAGAGACACTTATCACGCTAATGAAAAATGTTTAAGAATGACTTAATTTTTGAGAGAGCCTGGGATTTTTACGCAGCCTTTTTCGCCCCCACCTGTGTCACTACGTTCCGCAAACAACTGATGATGTGGTCTTGTACCTGAGGTTCTAAATAGGGATGCATGGGAAGGCTTAGGACACAATTTGCTAAGGCTTCACTCACAGGGAGGGTATCCGTTGCACAAGGATAATGATTATAGGCCTTTTGATGATGAAGGGGGAGGGGGTAATGGATCATCGTTGGAATTCCTTCTGCTTTTAGTCCTGCCATAATTTCACTGCGTTTTTCGGGATCAACTTTAATCGTGTATTGGGCCCAAACAGATTGGCAGTCTTTCTGAATGAAAGGTGTTATGACAACGTCAGCAAGGCCTTCTGTGTACCGATCTGCAACCTGTTGACGCAGGGCAATTTCCTCAGGGAAAAGAGTAAGTTTTTCGATTAAAATGGCTGCTTGCAAGGTATCACAACGTCCAGTTATGCCAACTCGGATGTTTTGATACTTGTCTTCACCTTCACCTTGGCCATGAACACGGATGGATTGTAGGACACTGAGAAGGTCTGTATCTTCTGTGAATACAGCTCCTGCATCTCCATAACAACCAAGAGGTTTGGAAGGGTAAAAGCTAGTGGTTGTTGATTCAGCAAGGGCACCAATTTTGCGGCCTTTATAGGTCCCCCCAAAGCTTTGAGCAGCGTCTGCTATGACCCAGAGCCCATGTTCTTCCGCAAGGGGGTGGATTCCATCATAATCAGCAGCTTGACCAAAAAGATCAACGGGAATAATACC
>JAKBAL010000067.1 GCA_021809225.1 Pseudomonadota bacterium
AGAAAATTCTGAGGGTAGTGTCCAAGATAAAGCCATTTATACCACACGAAGTCTGCTAAAAGCTGAACGAGTTCTTGTTAAAGCAGCTGAAGACTTGGGGCAATATACAAGCCATGAGGTTGAGGTCCATTCTATTAAAGACGCCATTGCCAAAGCAAATGAGAAATTAAAAAAGCATGGAGGACTTTCTCAAGACCAGGTAAAGGCCATTCACCATTTAGTTGAAGCCGGACAACTCAAATGTATGGTGGGAATTGCAGGAGCCGGGAAAACAACAGCTCTTGGTGTCTGTCATGAGATATGGAAAAACTCAGGCTATGGGGTGTATGGATTAGCTCCTACGGGGAAAGCTTCTCAGAACCTTGATCAGAATGGAATTCCCTCAACCACCCTTCATAAATTCCTGAAGTCTTTTAAAGAAGGACGCTGCCAGTACACCCAAAACAGCATTCTTGTTCTTGATGAAGCGGGAATGGTGGATATAGAGCGATTTAGCGGTCTTCTGAGTACGGTTAAACAGCTGGGTGTCAAACTGATCGTTGTTGGAGATGGAGCTCAGCTCCAGCCTGTGGAAGCAGGACCCGCCTTTCGTCTTGTCACAGAGAGGTTGGGCAAGTCTGAGCTCAATACAGTGCTTCGACAAAAAACTCAGTGGCAGAAAGAAGCTACAGTTCTTTTTGGCAAACAGAGGACGGAGGAAGCCATTAGAAAGTATGCAGCCAAAGACTGTGTTCATATTATTAATGAAAAGCTTTCCGATTCGAAAGAAGCGCTTGCTAAGAAGGATTACGAAGGCCTTGTAAAGATCTATGAAGTTTCAAGCCGCGTCTCCTCTCTTGTGTACCGAGAGATGATAAAAGACGTAAAAAAGGATCACCCTCATCTTTCCAATCCTTATCCTGTGATCAAAGGACATCAGGACTTTAAGACATATCGGGGGTGGAAGGAGAGAGAAAAAGAAGCCGCCACCTTTATTCTTCAAAACAATGAGGCTTGTCGCCCTATCCTGGAAAGGCGGTCTCTTGACACCTTTAAAATGGCGATGCTTTTGGGAGATAGAAAAAAAGATAAAGTCACTCAACATGCTGAAGCTAGAGCTCTTCTCAAAAAGCAGGGGTTGGATCACCTCATCGGTGTTGAGAAACAAAGGGGCCAAGGCGTTGATGTTCGGCAAGAGACAAAAGAAGCCTTAATCAAGGAATGGCATCGTACATTTAAAAACGCTCCTGAGAAAAGCTCTCTTATGTTGGCCTATAGCAATAAAGACGTTAATGACCTGAATGGTTCAGCAAGATCTCTCTTGAAAAAATCAGGCCATCTCTCAAAAGAAAACTTTACCTATATAACCAAGAAAGAGGTTGAAGATGATTTTGGAAGAAAAGCCATACTGAAAGAAGAAAAGGAATTTTCTAAAGGAGACAGAATTGTCTTTACCCGCAACACTTACGGCTTGGGTGTTAAAAATGGCAGCATGGGAACCATTATAGAACTGAATAACAGAAAGGTTCATGTAAGGCTTGATGGAGGAAAAGAAATTTCCTTTTCTCCCAACCTGAACCAATATTTTTCCCAAGGATGGGCGGTTACCATACATAAATCTCAAGGCACAACCGTAGATAGAACTCATGTTCTTGCTTCCTATGAAATGTCCCAGAATTTGGCCTATGTATCTATGACTCGTCATCGAGCGTGGGTGAAAATGTTTGGGAGCTCCCTGGACTTTTGGAGACCAGAAAAACTCCCGCAAGTTTTATCAAAGTCAGGAGAAAAACTCTCAGCAGCCGATTATCTTGATGCGGCCTCACTTGAGAAGCTTATGCACACAGACGATCGTCTTCTCACCAAGATCTTCGATCGTATTGCGAGTGAGCTAGATGCCATGGGAACAGTCTCAAAGAAAGCCTTTTGGCAAGCCGCTGATCATTTCCTTGGAATTAACCGAGAGAAGGAAATGAGGATGGTTTCAGATAGCATTCGGGAGGAAGTGCGAGCTGAAGTGTTATTTGACCAGAAAAAAGATCCTCAGGATATTTCAAACCCTCTTCAGAAGACTTTGAGAGTTCAAAATCAATCTCTCCGCTTTGGTGCAAAGACTGAATCCGTGCTCAAACAAAACACGTCTATGTTTGCAAACAACACTTTTCCCTCTCTAGGCAAGAGCTATGATCATGCTTTTTCTTCAGTAATGGAACGAGAGTATGAGAGCATCTCTATAAACTTTCAAGAGAGTTTAATTCCTGCTCAGCAGACGCTGGCAGTTCAAAATCAATATCGTCCCTCTGAAGCAAAGACTGATCACACGCTCAAACAAATCCTACCTCCGTTTGTAAACAATACATTTGCTTCCACGAGAGAGAACAACAACCCTACATCTTCTTCAGTAACGGAACGGTATGAGAAAAAAGAGAGTCTCTCTATAAACCTTCAAGGTATTTCAAATCCTGTTCAGAAAACTCTGAGGGTTCAAAATCACTATCCCCGCTTTGATGTCAAAGCTGTGGAGAATGCGATCAAGCAAAATATGTCTGCATTTGCAGATGAGATTTTTTCCTCCCTAGGAGAGAACTACGATCGAGCTTCTTCTTCAGCAATGGAGCGACGATACGGGAAGAAAGGTCACATCTCGGTAAATCTTAAAACAGGTGCCTGGATTGATTACAAGGAGAGTGAGATGTCTGGGGGACCGCTCTATATGCTGACCAAGCTTAAGGGACTTTCTTTTAAAGAAGCTATTAACTATGGAGCGTCTTGGGCGGGGCTTCAAACTGAGGGGCCTCCTCTTCGTTTATCACAAGCAAAACAACAAAAACTCATCTCTCAAGAGCCTCAAAAAGAAGACTTAGAAAAGGATCAGCAAGTCAGAATCCAAAAAGCCAAAGCTCTTTGGGATAAAGGACGGCCCATTCAGGAAAGCCTTGCTGAGCGCTATCTGAGAGAACATCGGAAAATAGAAGGAAACTTACCAAATGATTTGAGATATCTTCCTCATTTTAAAGTTTATTCTCGAGAAAACGGGGAATCAGGGGATAACTCAGCACAATCTTATCCTTGTCTGATGGCTGCTGCTAAATCTTCGAAGGGAGAGATTACAGCTATCCAATTGACCTTCCTTAATCCAACAACAGCTACAAAAGCTGATCTACCAGTTACCAAGAGGTCTTTCGGTGTTTTAAAAGGGTCAGCTGTGACTCTTCAAGAAGAAAAAGACTCAAACGTTCTCTTTGTCGCAGAAGGCGTAGAAACAGCCCTCAGCCTGAAAGAAGCTGGCGTTAAAGGAACAATTAAAGCAACTTTAGGGCTTTCGAATATAAAACGCCTCACCCCAGAAAACTCATTGAATGGAAATTCATTGAATGAAAACTCAAAGGCACAGATTGTCGTCTGTGCAGATCACGACCCCTCTGACTCTTCTGCAACACGGAGCCTTCAGAAATCTGTCCTTGAGCTCCAAAGCAAAGGATTCTCTGTTACGGTTGTGAAGCCAGAGAAGCTTAATGAAGATTTCAATGATGTTTTGAAAGAAAAAGGTCCTCAAGGGGTAAAAGAGATTCTTCCAAAGAATCTGCCAAAAAATCTTTTCAGCTCCCTTCAACAGGATAAAGAAAAACGACCTCAAAGAGATTCTTTTGAGAAGAAAGGTCAGAAACCTTCCGTCAAAAGCTCTCAAGAATTTACACTAGCAGGCAAATCTTTTGAAGAAATCGTTGCTCATTGTAAAAAGAGGCTCCACGACTCCTTAGCCCGTGACAAAGAATCTCTGACGCCAGAGCGCCTCCACCGCTTTCCTTTGCAAGCAGAAAGGACGACGGTTTTTCTTATTCATGAATACGAACTCAATAGATGCAACCCAACATCAACAGAGCTTGTTCAGCTCTCCTTAAGGGCCAAATATGAACTGACTCGAACCCCAGAGATCCGTAAGGAACTCATAAAGGATTGGAAAAACAAAGATAGTTTTAAAGAGGGCGAAGGCCTTCTCGCCCATATGATTGCGGAGCGCTTGGCTTCCATTGAAGGGCGACTTTATTTGAAAGCAAAACAGAATGGCCTTAAAACTCCTTCAAATATTGCTGAGCTTGCTCGTCAGGAACTGAAAGAGCATAGAGCTCACACACCAAAACTAACCCAAGAACTTTCTCAAGAATATTCACTTTCTAAAGATACAGCCACCGACTGTGCTAAAGACATCCTCAGATATAAAGAAACTCATGGGGAATCCCCATCAGAAACTCAAATTACCAAAATAGTTCAGATTTCAAAAACGCTTGAAACGCGAGATTATGCCAATATTTCAAAAAAGAATTTAAATCGCTTTGAAGTCGACTTTCTTCATCGTCGTGAAGGAGATTTGCTTTTCAAACACATGTCTTTTCAGGATCAATCTTTGGATTCAGTTAACTTGCCTCATATTCAGGACCAGGCAAAAAAATCATTGGAGGTCACAGCGTCCCAGATTTCTAAAGAGCTCATTAAAATGAACCAAAAAGAGTTTTCGCTATGATAAGGAAGTGGATTAACAAGAGAGTGTCTTCAAATAATATAGTAAATTGAG
Organism: Pseudomonadota bacterium; assembly: GCA_021809225.1. The sequence continues at coordinate 4,553 of JAKBAL010000067.1, forward strand.
TTGACAAAGTTACAATTTTAGATAAATTGTAAGAATGATCTATTCAATTGATTTGAGAAAGCGCGTCATAGCGTTCATAGAAACCGGCGGGAAAAAGCTTGAAGCCTCCCGTCGTTTTAATGTGTGTCGACCAACAATCGATCAGTGGCTGTTACTAAAGAAAGAAACCGGCAGGCTAGAAGCACCTCCACTGCCGCCAAGGTCCTGGAGAAAGCTCAATCCAGAAGCTCTTGTAGCCTATGTTGAGGCTCATCCAGATGGAATGCTCGAAGATTATGCGAGCATTTCCAAACAAGTCCTTCAGGCATCTGGCGTGCTCTAAAACGTCTTAAATTTACTCGAAAAAAAAGACAACTCTCTACAAAGAACGGGACGAAAATAAACGTTCAGTATTTTTGGGGCAGATAGCCTCTATCAGCAAAGAAGATCTCGTCTATGTTGATGAAAGCGGCATTGATTCTCACGTGCATCAATCCTTCGGCTGGGCCAAAAGAGGAACTAAAGTTTTTGGTGAAGTCTCAGAAACGCTATGCTCGTGAGAGTTTTGTCGCAGCCTTATGTGGTTCAGAAATACTCTCTCCCTTTTGTTTTAAAGGCGCTTGTTATGCAGATCTTTTTAATCTTTGGATCGAAACCTGCTTGGCGCCCGTTTTGAAACCAGGACAAGTGGTCATTCTAGATAATGCTACCTTCCATAGTGTGTCCAGCGAAGGCTGGTTTGTTCAACGAGAGACAGTCTCGTCGGGGAAAAAGTCAGGAGCCCCGTAGTTTAAGTAGCAACGTTAAAGGAAACTGACACGTTGAAGCCTACAGATAAAGCCATTGTAAGGATGGTGAGCGAGTAATCAGGCCGCAGCGCAAGCGAACGCATAGGTAGCCTCGACAGACGCAAGATTCAAAGGCCGAGCTCTTTATGGAAGGGCGAAGGCAGCATAAGAAGCAGAAAGCTGACTGAAACGACTTCTTACTTTGACGGGGTATTAGCGGCAGCATGATTACAAGGACAAACTAAGCAACTGGAGAAGCCCTCCTTGCCCCTGGCAGAAATGCCTTGAGAAAGACCCGTCTTATAACCAGCATTACTGGGAAATGGAGGGGTAAGACGTTATCTTATGCGAAGTCGGCAACGGAAAGGTTTTGGTTGGAAGAGATGAAGTAGTGAGTGGATATATAAGACTTTTGGGTTATTTGATGACTACAAAATCAGATATTTACCACAAACAAAAGTCTCACCAGTACGATAGGTCCCATAACCCTTGATAAGAAAATATTAGGAAAGCGTAGCGCTGGAGATCGGCATGCTGCGTTTGACGAGGAGGGAGCTGGAAACGTGACTAAGGGAGTCGGATTGAGGACCGTAGTGAAAGCTGCGGAAAAATACACCGGACCCTAAGGAAGGCGCGCCAGTTCTCTACCCTACAATCTGAAAGAACAAAGACTCTTATTGAACATGCAAACTGCACTTTACTCTTTTTGCCCCCATACTCACCTGACTTAAACCCTATCGAAACCTTTTGGGCCAATCTCAAAGCTAAAATCAGATGCTTCCTCAAATATTGCTCTTCTCTTTCTGAAGCTATCGATCATGCTTTCTTTATGTAAATATTATGAGTCAAATAACTATATTTATAGCAATTCGGTTGTTTTTGGGGCCTAAAGAAACGTGTTTTTTGGGAATTGGCAGCCCCTCATTGATATTATGCTTTTTGGTCACTGGATTGAAATGAAATCAGTGATGAGGGCCGGGAAAGCGCTTGATCAACTTGCAAATTTGATTCCAGACGTAGCGCATAAGGTGCGGGATGATGGAGTCATTTAAGATGTTCCCACGCACACCTTAAAAAGAGGTGATAAATGCCTTGTTAAACCAGGGGAAAAAGTCCCTGGAGACGGTATTATCTTAAAGCGTTCGAGCTTTTCCTTTGCTGATGCATTCCACCTCGGGAGCATGCCAGGAGTAAAGATAGTTAGGATCTCCCCGGTTTTTGTTTCTAAATTTGTTTGGCCTTGCGTAAAGTATCATAAAAATCTCGAGGAAGTTCTTGGGTTACGCTTGTGACTTTACGTTCCACGTCTCGAATGAGTCGACCCAAACGAACCCTTATGAATTTCAACTCCCGCTTCGCACGGCGCATTTGCTTTGCATGAATATAACGGCCAACTTTGATGGCCGCCTTTTGAATAACACGTGTGTAGCTTTGGCGAAGTTTTCTTCCAGCTCTTTTGGCAATCTCATCAAGCTTATCAACGGCTTTGCGTAAAAGACCATGTTCTGTTGGGTGGGAGATGTTTTTTTTCTGAACCGTTGTATCGATAGCAACGACTTTTAAATCCTTTAGTTTCAACGCCCCAAGCTCACAAGCAATGGCAAGGCTTTCTTGTAAAATAGTATCAAAAGAAGACGGCTTAAGTCGACCTCGAAAATGACTGAGGCTTGAGCGCTCAATAGGGAAACGGTGTTGGAAAAAAATTTCGCCGCAAAAGTATTGAAAATAAGGGCTTTCAACCCACCTTGCACATACCTCTTCATCAGAAAGAGCATAAATATGCTTAAGTAAGTTGAGTCCTACCACGACTTCACAACTTATTGGCTGATGACAGAGTTACCGCAGTTTTTTTACTACCCGTTTATCTATTTTCGTAAATACTTCAGAAAAGTTTTATTGATTTTTTTTAAGGTTATTAATTGTATACAAAAAAAATGCAGCCATAAAAGTTAAAAAATTGATCTTTTTAACAGCATAGCACTTCTCCCAAAATTTAGCTGAAGAATGTTGGTGTTCAAGACTTTTAGAAGATTATCGAGGAAATTTTATTCTTGTTTGCTAAAAAATAACGTGTTAAATTGGTATAATTAAAATAAAAGTTTAGCTAAATAGGAGATTTATTATGAAAAACCGTATATATTGGCTTACTTTAATGATAGTTTTCCCTCTTCTCTTACAAGCGATTCCTTCTGCTAAAGCTATGGAAGAGGATGAAATAACTCATACCACACCTATTGGAAAGTTAGCTCATCATGCTTCTCAAAGCGCAGAATTTTTAGAAATTGATAATAAAAAATTACATTCGCCAAGTAAAAATGAAGATGAAATTTCCGCGTCTCATGTCGTTATTCTTGGAGGAGGCGTTGGTGGAGTCGTTGCGGCCAACTCCCTACGGGAACTTTTACCAGAGCAATTCAAAATCACAGTCATTGATCGTTCTCCATATCAACTTCTTGGACTTACACTTTTGGGGCTGATGACTGGAGACCGAGAGACCCAGAATATTATTAAACCCCTTTCTCTGTTGCGAAGTAAAGGGATTGAGTTTGTGGAAGGAGTTGTCACTGAAATTAACCCCTGAAACTAAAACTGTCAAAGTTGACAACCAGGAAATTCAAAGTGATGCCTTGATCATCTCGCTTGGTGCAGAATTAGTGCCAGAGAATATTCCAGGACTGAAGGAAGGGGGCCACAATCTTTATACATTAAATGGCTCAGAAACCATTGCCAAGGACCTTTCTTCCTTTCAAGGGGGAAAGATTGTTATCCTTACTGCGAGCCCACTTTATAAGTGTCCGGCAGCTCCGTATGAAGCTGCGATGCTTCTTGAATATGCATGTCGCAAGAAAGGTATTCGCGATAAAACAGAAATTCAGATGTATGTCGCTGAACCGGGATCTATGGGAACTGCTGGCTCAAAGATATCTGCCGCCATCATGGAAATGATTGAATCAAAGGGAATTCACTACTTTCCTGCTCATCAAATTGTTGAGGTTAAACCAGAAACTCAAAAGCTTCATTTTGCCAGTGGCTCCAAATCTGACTACGATCTATTGATCTACGTACCACCACATCAAGCGCCGACCGTATTGGCGGGCTCTGGGCTTCTTGGAGAGAACGGATGGGTTTCGGTTGATCGCCACACACTTGAAACGAGATTCAAGGATGTCTATGCTATTGGTGACGTTACATCAATCCCGCTTAAAATGGGTCGACCTCTTCCGAAGGCTGCTGTTTTCGATGATAGCCA
>JAKBAL010000068.1 GCA_021809225.1 Pseudomonadota bacterium
AAGTTATTTTTTGATCAAAAATTTTCTGATCACGTAAATTTTTGTATAATAAATTATCAAAATAGATTCATTCTATCATTATATGTTTGTTGACATTTTTATCTTTGTTAACTTAGATTAATATAAGTAAAAAAGTCTTATCAGCATTTCTCTCTCTGAGAGATCATACAATTAATTGATAGAAAAGATAAGAATATATGCATCATTTTGGTCAAAAAACACTCTTATTTATTAAACCTTCTTTGCCAATTTTCCCTTTGATTCTGAAAGCTCAAGAAAAGAGATATAATATTCTTGTAATTTCTGCTCATGATAGCCTGGGTACTTTACCTGAGGAAATCATCAACACTTTTTCTGTATTTTTTCAGGTTGATACAGATGATGATAGAGCTGTGTTAGAGCTGGTTAAAAAAATCTCGCAAAAATTTCATATTGATGGGGTTATTCCAGGAGACACCTATGCTATGCCTCTTACCTATAAAGTCGCGATTTATTTAAAAAAGCCGAAAATATCGCCAGAGGTCATGCGCAGACTTAAAACACACATGATCGCCATTCCTTACTCTCAGAAAGTAGAGCCAAGAGAAGCTTTCAAGGATGCTTTGAAGACATTAAAAATAGACTATAGCGTTCAGGTGCTTATACAGAATAACGTTCTCTCCATTGTCAGTATAACAGAAAAAATTGTGTTGTCTGAACAGGATTTCTTAGAGATAGGCGTCATTGTATGTTCAGAGAATGATCCTTCCCTTGTTAAAACGATTGAATCTTATCTTAAAAAAGTCATCATGGCTCTTCATTTAAACAATGGGCCTTTTCATATGGATGTTAGGCTTGTAGAGCAGAGGCCTTTGTTGGTGGATATTTCAATAGGTTTTGTGGAAAGCGCCATTTCAAATCTTATACGTCAGGCATCAGGAATTGATCTTTATGACAATATCTTAAGACTTTTCTCTGGCCAGCCGCTTTTGCTTCAAGGAACAAAACGTTTAACCGCAGGTTTAATTTTTTGCTATAGTTCACGGGAACTGGAAACGTTACGGGATAATTCTTATGTGAAAGAACTGATAGTCTATGACAAAGGAGTGGATGTTAGGCTTCCCATGAAATCTAAGGTAGGCCATGCACTCTTGGTCCATGAAGATGACCAGGTCTTAAGACATCAAATGGCAGAGGCTTCAGTGTTAGCAAGAAGCTTCAACGCTTAGTAAATCCGAATGCAAATAAAAGTGGCCTCACAAACAAAAGATCTTGTAAGGCGTTTATCGATTGATTATCTAAAAAATATTTATATGTTACTCAATAACGCCTGAGCAGCACACTCGCGGTCAAAGTTTTCTCGAATGAGGGCACACAGATTTTCGTTTTGTAGTGCAAAAGCAAGAGCAGCGCCAAGCATAATATTATCAGGGATATGTTCACCATGGACTTGTGGAAGTGAAGCTTCAAATGATCCGTCTTGTTTCAAGACAATAGCTGCATCCTGTGGAGCGAGTATAAGTGTGGTTGATGTCATAAATTAACTTACTCCCATAAGTATTTAACTTCCGATTTTTGTCGGTGAGTGAAAGCCTTTTATAGAAGTTCTATAAAGGGAGATCAAGTAGTTCTGAAAACTCTTGCCATTCTCTTTTACTCATGCCGCTGGTTTCTTGGGTAACCGGTTCACCTTTTAAAAGCTTTTTTAAGGTTTCTACACCGTTCTTGGAAAAGCGAGCGCTTTCTTTTCTATATTGAAGAAAGGCTTCATAGGTAAAAGGAACCCAGCGTTCAAGAAGAGTGAGCATGACGTCGGCATAGGCTCGAATTTCGTACTGAGCGTGAGCATCTCCTCTTAAGGTTAAAAAATGCATTAAATTATGAAGGTCTATCTTCCAATACATTTGTGTATAAAAATTCAAGGAAAGGTTTGTACGAGCTAATTCTCGGGTAAGCCCTTCCTTTTGTGGATTGCGGATGCTTCCCTCTGCGTCTTCATTAAGTAGTTCTTCATAGTGAGCATAGGCATGCTCGGCATCATTTTTTAATAAATCAATGACATATTGAGAGTATTCAGGAGAAAGTAATTGGCCTCTCCCTTGCTTATTTGTAGAAGATTGTGCCGCTAAATGTTCAATAGAGGGGATGTAAAATTCTTTATCTAAAATAGAATAACGAGCAGAGTATTCATTAACATTGGCTGTTCGATGACGAAGCCATTGGCGAGCGATAAAAAAGGGAAGTTTAATGTGAAACTTAATTTCACACATCTCAAAAGGGGTGGTATGGGCGTGACGGAGTAGATAATGAATAAGTCCTCGATCTTCAGTGTTCTTTTTAGTTCCTTTTCCGTAGGAAACACGGGCAGCTTGAACAATGGCACTGTCTGTCCCCATATAATCAATAACTCGCACGAATCCATGGTCAAGGACGGGAAAGGCTTCATAAAGAACTTCTTCAAGCCGTGGCGAGGTATCGCGACGCGTAGATTGGGTTTGCTTTTGACTTTCTTGAATTTCTTGTTCTTGTGATTGTGTCAGTGCCATAAAAACCTCATTGCTTTCTCAAGGAGTAATCTATTCAGAAAAAAGGCTCAAGAGGGAAAGCGATAAAAGACGGCTGTTTTCACTTTTCAGTCTTAGGCAAAATTGGCGACAGCCCTATATCCTTTGTTTTTCAATAAAGATACTCTTGCTAATTTTCTCAAAGAAATCTTGATAAAACTTAGGGTCTTCGATGGTATGGACTGTGTCCATATCTCCTCGGTTATTGAGGACTTTTTCTTGGAATATGGCTCGGACTTTAGTTTTATTGCCTTGTGTTTTTACGTTAGCATTGGCTTCGATGATAGCATTTTTTCCCCAGACGGCATTATGCCCAAAGACAAAAGTCTGCAAGAGCATTTGACCCGTATCTTCTACGTCCACTTCCCGAGAGGCAGAAACCAGGCCAACTTGAGGGACAACATTTTTAACCATAAAACCTTGGTCTTGAAAAGCATCCACAACGGCAGAGAGCACTTGATCTGTCTGCATTGTATCAAAGGTACGTGTTTGAAACTCGCGAACTTGTAATTGTGTTTTTAAATTTGGGGTGGACATAGGTACACAGGCCACCAATAAAGACATAACTCCTAGACAAATAATCTTATTCATAGGTTCTTCCTAGAATTTGCTTTGATGGTAATCAATGGAGGAAATGCATTTTTGGCGATTGAATTTAAGCATAACAGTTAAGGTCTTTTGCGTTGTTTCATAAGCCCCAGCGTCTTTTTGTCCCCCAAATAAAATAAGGCCGCCTGCCAGGCCGCTCTTAGAGTAAGCTCCTTCGGTAGCAATTTTATCATAAACCCATGTTTCATTGCCAAATTCATCATTCGTGACAATATTTGGAGAGCCAAGGGCTTCAATAACTTGATTTTGGGACATTCCTTTTTGAATTGAGGATTGGACCTTTCCAAGAGTAAAGGTTGAAGGTCCTCCCGAAACATCCTGTTTGTGCTCTTGGGCAGACATACAAGCTGTAAGGAAAGTACTTCCTATAATAAGCGTAGCTATATTCTTAAAATTCATTAGAAACCTCTATTGAAAAAAACATTAACTTTATATCTCTTCTCATTTTATGAGGCAATAAGAATTGTTGAGACTCATACCATCTATGGTGACACAAGGACAGGTGAATAGTTGAATACTGATGGATCGTAAGCTTGAGTTCAGGAATGATCTGAGCCTTCAATAATATCAATTCCGTTGACGAATATTAGGATGAAGGCAAGGGGAAAGAAAAGAATCGCCCAGAAAATAAGCCAACCAAAACTTCCACGGTAAGAAAAGGCAAAATATTTTCCCTTTTTTAGAAAGACTCCGTTTTTTATAGCTAAAATAATCCCTAGTGGAAAAAAGAAAATCAATAACAAAATAAATAACACAGTGTTTCCTTTGTATTGGAAAGGATAGAGATGCTTTATTTCTTTGTTTTTTAGCTGTTTCATAAGGTTCTCTTACTTGGTCTTACCTGGGTTTGCTATTTACATATCTTGTGGGTCTGTTTGATTTTCTTGTTCTAGTCGTCCATGACATTGTTTGTAGCGCTTACCAGATCCGCAAGGGCAGGGAGCATTTCGAGGAGTATTTCGCCAATCTTCTGGACCGATGAGTATTTCATCCTCAATTTCTCCAGGATTATAAGGATCTTGGTGCTGATGCAGCATCATTTCTTGTTCCATCTCTGGCTCAAAAATATCTGCAACAATTTTTTCAGGTGTTGTTTGTCCCATTTGCAGATGAGCAAGGGCGCCAGTTACATTTTCTCTCAGACGGAAAAGCATCGCTTGGAACATTTCAAAAGCTTCACTTTTATATTCATTCAGAGGATCTCTTTGCGCATAAGCACGTAGGTTAATACCTTGCCTTAAATGATCTAAGGAAAGCAAATGATCCTTCCATTGTTGATCCAACATACGAAGCAACAGAGATTTCTCAGCCAGTCGCGTCATTTCAGGTCCGTAGGTTGCTTCTTTATCTTCCATAAGAGTATCGATGGCTAGTTGGATGCGACTTCTAATTTCCGCATCAGCAATACCTTCTTCATCAGCCCATTCTTTAATGGGTAGATTTAAACCAAAAATTCTTAAGCACTCTTCATGCAGGGCTGAGATTTCCCATTGATCAGCATAGGCATTTTCCGGAATAAAACGTTGAACAAGCTCTTGAATAACTTCTTCACGCATCGCTTCGATAAAATCGTGAACATCGGCGACTTCCATGATTTCTCGGCGTTGTTCATAAATGACCTTTCGTTGGTCATTCATGACGTCGTCATATTTTAAAAGTTGTTTCCGAATATCAAAATTTCGCGCCTCAACTTTTTGTTGAGCTTTTTCAAGAGCCCTATTAATCCAAGGGTGGATAATGGCTTCACCTTCTTGAAGACCTAGTTTTTGCAGCCAGCTATCAAGGCGTTCAGAACCAAAAATGCGCATCAGGTCATCTTCGAGAGAGAGAAAGAATTTTGAAGCTCCTGGGTCACCTTGACGACCGGCTCGGCCGCGAAGCTGGTTATCAATTCGACGGCTTTCGTGACGTTCTGTGCCGATAATAAATAATCCTCCTGCCATTCTGGCGACTTCTGCGCGAGTGACGACCTCTGCTTGAATCTCTTGAACGCGAATGGTGGCTTTTTCCGTATCATTTATGCGCGCTATTTCTTCAGTAATGCGCAGATAAGCATTACCACCCAGCTTAATATCCGTCCCTCGACCCGCCATGTTTGTGGCGATGGTCACCGTACCAGGGATACCCGCGTCAGCAATTATTTTAGCTTCTTGTTCGTGATATTTTGCATTTAAAACGCTGTGAGGAATGTTTCTTTGCTTTAAAATAGAGGAAAGAAGCTCTGACTTTTCAATGCTAACCGTTCCAACGAGGACGGGTTGTTGACGTTCTCTACATTCTTCAATCAACTTAAGAATAGCTTCATATTTTTCCTTTGCGGTTCGATAAACCTCATCATCCATGTCCTTGCGAGTCACGGGAACGTTGGTGGGAACTTCAAGAACTTCGAGCTTATAAATATCGCCAAACTCAGCGGCTTCCGTTACAGCGGTTCCAGTCATGCCGGCTAGTTTGGGATAAAGTCGGAAATAATTTTGATATGTTATTGAGGCAAGAGTTTGATTCTCTTGTTGAATTTCAACATATTCTTTTGCTTCCAGAGCTTGGTGAAGACCTTCTGAATAACGTCGTCCTTCCATAATACGGCCCGTAAACTCATCAATAATCATGACTTTGTCATCTTTAACCATGTAGTCGACATCGCGGGCAAAAAGCTTGTGAGCTTTAAGAGCCTGATTGACATGATGAACAATGGGCACATTTTGAATGTCATAGAGAGAAGAATCGCTTAAATAACTCTCTCGCTTTAAAAGCTGTTCGATGTGCTCAATGCCTTGCTCTGTAAGGGTAACCGCACGGGCTTTTTCATCTTTTTCATAATCTTCAGGCAAAAGTTCAGGGATAAGTTTATTAATAATGACATAAAGATCAGAAGAATCTTCCGCTGGGCCTGAAATAATAAGAGGAGTACGGGCCTCGTCAATAAGGATGCTATCAACTTCGTCGATAATACCAAAATGAAAAGGCCTTTGGACCATTTCTTCAAGCCGAAACTTCATATTGTCTCGAAGATAATCAAATCCAAGCTCGTTATTAGTGGCATAGGTTACATCGCATCGATAGGCGATTTGTCGTTCAAGGTCATCAAGATCATGAACGATACAATCAACGGTAAGGCCTAAGAACTTGTAAAGAGTGCCCATCCATTCGGAATCACGTTTAGCAAGGTAATCATTGACCGTAACGACGTGGACCCCTTTGCCTTCAAGGGCATTTAAATAAACAGGAAGAGTCGCAACAAGGGTCTTACCTTCACCGGTTTTCATTTCTGTAATCATTCCGCGGTGAAGAATGATACCCCCTTTAAGCTGAACATCAAAATGACGCATGCCGAGGGTTCGCTTTGACGCCTCTCTGACAACAGCAAAAGCCTCAATCAGCAAATCATCAAGCCGCGCTCCTTTTTTAAGGCGATCACGGAACTCTTCTGTTTTAGCTTGTAAAGCTTCATCGTTAAGTTTTTCGAGAGAGCCTTCAAGGGCATTGATTTGCTCAACAGTATGATTAAGGCCCTTGATATATCGATCATTAGCTGAGCCAAAAACCTTCCGAAAAAGTGTTGTAAACATATGCCCTCGTTTCAATTACATTAATTAATCCAGTATATACTAAAGAGGGTTCAAAAGGCTAGATTTTCCTGAAAGGTGGTATTGATTAAGTTCTTATTCAGTCAGGATAAACTCATAGATTAGCGGGGGGGAGCTGGCAAAGCTTTATAATTTTGATGAGGAAAAGGAGATAGAGAACCGACCCTCATTTTTAAATGAAGGTCTGGTTTAATAGTTAAAGCTGTGAACTTGATTGGAAGAGATCGATAAGAGAAGGCTTCTTTATAAGGATTAAGCTTACTGGAAATGGACGAAAATCATCTATGAATTCAAGATCATAAATGAATTCTGGAGATTCATTTGGTTGATGAGGATTCCAAAGAGGATTCCTTATGAGCGGTGCGCGAGATACCTCCCAATAAAACTCAATGCGATTGTTGTAAAGAGCACAAGATGAAAAAGCAGGTAGGTCACAGGGGAAGAAGGTGGGGTTATCTCCACCTGGAGGAAATTCATACTCCTCATCTTCAATGACAACAGACTGATATGAATTGAGCTCTTCAATAACTTCAGCAGATAGATTTGTTGGAACAGGGATAGATTTTCTAGTTGCTTTCTTTGGTGAAGCGTGAGGTTCATTGTTTTGTTCCATTGCCCATAAATAGTTTGGAGAAAGCAAAGAGAAGGTTGTAAGTAACGCTAAAAATTCTTTTCTCATAAAAGTGCTCCTTTAAATCTAATAAGCTCATTTTTTCTATTGTATTCAATTCATGTGTACCATGAGAACAAAAAACATCAATGAAAAATTATTAATGTTTGTTTTCTATGTTTATAAGATTGATTTTATTTGAGAAAAATGATGAGGGAGGTAAAAGTTTATTCAATGAAGATTGAAAATATTTTCTCAATGATTTTCAATGAAAAGGAGTACATTTCCAGATGCTTCGGCGTGTAAACGGCAGAACCCACCAATAGGAAACGTAAAAATAGGCGTTGTATGACCAAAGTCTGCATCAGTAATGATAGGTATAGCCTTTAAAGCCGGTTTAGTGGAAAAGATATAGCGCAGTTTTTCATCTGTCATCCCAAAGCTATTTTCAAAGCGTCCTATTACGATCGCTCGAACTTTGTCAAAATGAGGGTCTTGAATTAATGATTGAAGGTTGCGGTCAAATTCATAAATATCTGTGCCGCTTGCGTTGGACACCTCCTCGAGAAACAAAATAGCGTTATCTAAGGCGGGCTTATAAGGCGTTCCACATAACAGCCGAAAAGTTCCAAGATTTCCTCCAATGATCTTACCTTCTGCTTGACCGGCATTGATGACTTTATAACCAGGGGTTGGATGAAATATCCTTTCCCCTTGATCTAAGTACCAGGCATCATCTGACCATTCTTCTGAAGGAAGAAGAGAAATTTTGTCTGTCGTAAAAAATATTTTTTTAAAATGCTCAAGGCTATACTCAAATCCTTTTTGCATTGCAAAGGAACTAAAATGAACCCCAGAATAGGTCACCAGAGCTGTTTGATGATAGATGGCATTTCCAAGAGCCGTAATATCTGAAAATCCACAAAAGATTTTAGGATTTTGTTTTATCAAATTATAGTCAATAAAATCCAAAAGTTGGTTTGAATTATACCCCCCAATAACGGCGAGGATGGCTTTAACATTTTGGTCGGCGAAAGCTTCGTGTAAATCTGTTAGGCGAGACTCAATGGAGGATGAATGCATGATGTCCTGTTCATCAACCTGTTGTCCAAAAGTAATCCGTAACCCAAGACTTTCTAAAGCTTTGATGGCTAATGCTCTGTTTGCGTTTGAGATAATACCCATACTGCGAGAGGGAGCGATTATGCGAACTTCAT
>JAKBAL010000069.1 GCA_021809225.1 Pseudomonadota bacterium
AAGGTAAGTAAAAAGGTAAAGGGGATCTGTTCCAATAAAGCCATAATTTGTAAGATTAAGTTTGATGATTAAAACACCATCATCGAGCCATTCAGTCAGGGAACCATAAGGAGGAAGTCCTAATTTCAAATCGGAAAAACTAATTTTCAGAACAATTAAAAAAGGAATGAGAAAAAAGAGAATGAGCCATGTATAGGGAAAGGAGGCTACCCAAAAAGGAGACGTAAAAGATTTCTGAAAGCGGTGCCAAATGTGTTTCATGTTGTTAGAACAATACTGTTTTCAGCTCGCCAAAAGAGATAAACCTCATCATCCCATGTGACAGGTCTTTCAGCAAGGCGAACAATATTAGGTTGGGTTGCAAGGACGATTTTACCGCTGCTAAGTTCAACGTGATAAATGGAAACATCTCCTAGGTAACCAATATCCTTTACAATTCCTTTCGTCGTATTGCGCTTTTGCTCAGGTTCAATGGTTGTAATCATAATTTTTTCAGGACGGATAGCTACTTTTACTTGAGAGCCAAGGGGCGCATCCCCCGCATGGCTTACATAAAGTTCACAACTCGCTTCTTCAGATTCGACGAGAACATGATCTGTTTCATCTTCAATCACACGGCCTTCAAACTTGTTCATAGATCCAATGAAATCAGCTACATATTCAGAATGAGGATATTCATACACTTCATTGGGTGTTCCAATTTGTCTTAAACGTCCGTGGTCCATAACCCCTAACCGAGAAGACATGGTCATTGCTTCTTCTTGATCGTGGGTGACCATAATGAAAGTAATTCCAACTTTTTCTTGGATGCTAACCAGTTCAAACTGAGTTTGTTCTCTAAGTCTTTTGTCTAACGCTGCCAGAGGTTCATCTAAAAGTAGCAGCTTTGGTCTTTTGACTAAGCTGCGAGCAAGAGCGACGCGCTGACGTTGCCCTCCAGAAAGCTGGTGAGGGTAGCGTTTCTCATATTTTTCCATTTGGACAAGCTTTAAAACGTCTTTACCGCGCTCTCTTATCTCAGCTTTAGCGAGGCGTTCTTGTTTAAGACCAAAAGAGATGTTTTGTTCGACCGTCATATGGGGAAAAAGAGCATAAGATTGAAACATCATATTGACGGGTCGATCATAAGCTGGCCGGCGCGTCATATCAACGCCATCTATGTAAATCTTGCCTTTACTAGGCATTTCAAATCCTGCGAGCATACGTAAAAGTGTCGTTTTTCCACAGCCTGAAGGACCCAAAAGTGAAAAAAACTCCCCTTGAAAAATAGATAAAGTCACATCATCAACGGCAGGACTCCCATTGAAATCTTTTGAGACACCCTCCAAGTGAATGTAGGGTTTAGCTTTTACGTCTTGCCAAGGTTCTAGGTCAATTTTTTTAGATTTTTGCACTCGTCATTCCTCGTTTCAGCGACCAATTTTCACACGAGTCCATTCGCGTAAACGTAAACGCTCATATCTTGGAGTATGAATTTTGTCTATGTATAATTTTTCTAAAGTTTCTTTTGAAGGATAAATAAGGGGATTTGTTCTAATTATTTCTTTCGTAAAAGCAAAAGAAGCAGGGATGCTATTGGCAGTCTCAAAGGCATTGGTGATTTGCGCAATAATATCTGGACGTAACAGAAAATTAATAAAGCTATTGGCTTCGTTGACATGAACGGCATCTATAGGAATGGCAAGAGCATCAATCCATAAAGCGGTTCCTTCTTCTGGAATAATATAGTCTATTTCGATGCCACTTTCTTTACCTATTTGTTGAGCTAAAAGTAGCTCGCCCGAGTATCCTTCAACAATACAATATCCCCCAGAGAGGATATCTCCTTCAGAGGGAATAGCTTGAAATTTTTTAATGAGAGGTTTTACCGTTGTAAGAGTTTGGCTGGCTTGTTGTAAATCTACCAGGCTGTCAGAATTAGGATCTTTCTTTAAATATTTTAAGACCGCAGGAAAGACATCGACTGGCGAATCAAGCAACATTACACCACAGTCAGCAAAATGGGCAACGACTGCAGGATCAAAAAGCATGGCAAGACTTTGAGTGGGAGCTTGAGGAAAACGTTCTAAAATCATTTTTTTGTTGATAGCAAATCCAGTTGTTCCCCAGATCAAGGGAATGGCAAATTGGTTGCTTGGGTCAATTTCTGCCATTCTTTTTAACAGATCAATATCCAAGTTGGCTTTATTTGGAATCAGGGAAGACTGTAAGGGTTGATAGATATGAGCTTCAAGTTGACGGGCAAAGTAAGGCCAAACAGTGACAAGAACAAGATCATATCCCGAATGACCAGCAAATAGCTTTGTTTCCATGACTTCTGCACTGTCATATACATCGTAATTCACCTTAATATCTGTTTCTTTTTCAAATTGATGTATGATTTCAGGTGTTAAAACGTAAGCCCAACTATAAATATTCACGATGCGTGGAGTTTTGGCGTGAAGAAGGGGACAAAGCAGGAGAGAACACAACCAAACGATAAGGAACCAAAAAGTCCAGGACGCCCTAGTGTTTTGCGTTAATGGGGTTGTGTTAATGATATAGGCTCCTTCATTCACCTAATGTTGCCCACTTTCAGGGAATAGGGTAGTGAAATGCGTTGGTTGAAGAAAGCCCGCAGTTTTTCCTCTATGAGTGAGAATAGGAAAACGGGGTTCTAGTTTTTCGTAAAGATCCTCATCTAAACAGCCTAAAGAGCGTAGAATAGCTAAGAAAGCAACTCTGGCAGCTTTATCATCTCCATCATCAATTTTCAAGGCAATACCAAAGCCTAAAGAAGGAACGATACCCACGACAACACCGCCTGCTCCTACCTTACTCAAAATTTGACCATGAGATGCCTGAATCAGCTTTGTATCAAAACCATCGCTTCCAGCAATCATTTCAGGATAAGCTTGAATCGCAGAAATAATGTGCTTTATGGCCTTTTGACGTGGATAATGGAGATGCGAAGGGTCAGCAATGCGTGCCATTGCAAGGGCAATATTGTAAAGAGGGAAAGCAAAGACAGGAATTCCGCACCCGTCTATTCCAAATGATGCGTGAGAAAGGTCTACGTCTGTCATTTCACTTAAAGCTTGTTCGACACGTCGCTGTACAGGGTGTTCTCTTGCAGTATACCCTTCAAGGTGTTCATTTCTGTAAAGGGCTGTTGTTAAAAAACCTAAGTGCTTTCCAGAGCAAGCATTATGTAAAACAGAAGCTTTTTTTAGGAGAGATTGAACTTTTTTTGCAGATAAGGTGTAAAGAGGAACATGGGCACCACATTCTAGAATTCGCTCATCTTTCCCTAATTTGTTAAGCCACGTTTCAAGTGCGTTGATGTGCATCTCTTCTCCATAATGGGAGGCACAGGCGAGAGCAACATCTTGAGCGGTAAGGTGGAAAGCCTCTTCAGCTCCACTTTCAATAAGAGGGAGCGCTTGAATAAGTTTAAGAGCTGATCTTCCCATAACAAGCTCATGAATATTCCCCCAACTGCGAATGACATGTCCTAATGAATTAAGAACGGCAGCGGCTCCTCTATGTTTTGATTCTTGGTAACGTCCGCGCGTCGCTTCAGCCATAATGGGATTGGGCATTGATCACTCTCCAAATTTATTATCAATCAAGTGGACTAATGAAGCTACAGCTTGATCAGCATCAATACCTTCTCCTTCGACTACTACAATAGATCCTTGTCCTGCTCCTAACATTAAAAGTCCCATTATAGATTGTGCGGATACACGTAAACCCTGATGACAGATGTAGGTTGTTGCACGAAAGGATTCGGCAAGATTCACAACTTGCGCTGAAGCCCGGGCATGAAGCCCTTTGCAATTTTGAATGATGGTTTCTTGCTTAATTACTTTGTGCATTAGGTTCTTTCAAAACATGAGAAGCGGCATGAATATATTTGCGCCCAGCTTCTTGGGCCAAAAGAACAGCTTCACGAAGTGCCTTCGTTTTACGAACACTGGCAAGCTTAATCAAAAGAGGAAGGTTCATCCCAGATACGATCTCCACGTTCCTGCCTTCGAGTAAGGAATGAGCTAAATTTGAGGGAGTTCCTCCAAACATATCAGTTAAAATGACGACCCCATGACCTTTTTCAACAGTTTGTACAGCTTCCAAAATTTCTTTACGTTTAGCTTCGATATCATCGTGAGGAAATAAACTAATGGTTGCAAAAGCGCTTTGTTCACCAACAATATGCTCAAGGGCTTTTGCAAACTCTTCAGCTAGATTTCCGTGGCTCACAAGAACAATTCCAATCATCTTACTTTGCTCTTTTTTAAATCTCTGTGCTCTAATTTTACCCGTTTTTTTGTCGTTTGTAACCATTCTTTAAGCACACTAGCAATAAAAACAGAACGATGCTGTCCTCCGGTACAACCGATAGCAAGGGTTAAATAGCCTCTTCCCTCTTCTTCAAAGCGAGGAAGAGAGAGGGATAATAGAGATTTGAGAGACTCTAAAAGAGAAGGAAATAGGGGATCTTTCTGGATATAGTCTGCTACTTTTGAATCTTCTCCCGATAAAGCCCATAAGTCTTCTATATGAAATGGATTTTTTAGCAGACGTGTATCAAAAACCATATCTGCTTCTCGAGGTAAGCCAAGGCGAAAAGAAAAGGATATAATGAAAATACTGAGGGAAGGTGCTTTTTTAGGTAAGAAAAAACCTCGGAGTTGTCTCTTAAAATCTGAAGGGATAAGTAGGCTTGTGTCCATAACAAAATCTGCATGTGCTCTAAGACCAGACACTAATTCGCGTTCAAGGCAAATGCCGTCGATCACGCGGCGATCTCGGGCCAAAGGATGAAACCGTCTGGTTTCATTATAACGGCGAACCAGAATATCATCGTCGCAGTCAAAATAAAGAAGTTTAGTGTTAAGAAGAGGGTCTTGAATAAGCTTAGAGAACTGTTGCAAGAATTGTTCCGAAGAAAAATCTCTGGTTCGTACATCAACAGAAACAGCTAAAGGTTGAGATACTTGATGCCGTGCAAGTGCTACGGGCTCTAGAAAAACAAGAGGAAGATTATCAATTGTCTCATAGCCCATGTCTTCTAATGTTTTTAGGGCGAGAGAACGACCTGAGCCTGACATTCCTGTGATAAGGAGAATGGGTTTTTTTGAAGTATTAGTTTTTAAAAAATCCATTTCTATACCTGTGTATTAAGAATAAGATAGCATTTTTCTATAATACAAGATCTGCCTTTTTTTGAAGATTTTTAGGGACGTGGAGACCCATTTTCTCGGCAGCTCTAAGATTGATATGAAAAACTAATTCTTGAGAATTTTGAATAGGAATCTCTTCAAGAGAAGTTCCTTCTAGGATTTGACTCACCATTTTAGCTAAAGTAAAACCTGATTCACGCCAATTCACGCCATAGGCAGCAACGGCACCTCGTCGAACAATATCTATATCGCTACCAAAGATAGGAATTTTATTGTGAATGCCAATTTTAATAATAGATTCTAAGGCTGATATCACAGTGTTATCCGTTGGAAGAAGGATCGCATTAACTTTGCCGACGAGTGTTTTCGTAGCCGTTGAAACTTCGCTGCTCTTAGAAACGGTAACCTCCACAATTTTGATATCTTGCAGTTCTGCAATGTTTTTTATGTCTTGGAC
This sequence comes from Pseudomonadota bacterium, assembly GCA_021809225.1. The sequence continues at coordinate 5,620 of JAKBAL010000069.1, forward strand.
TTGTTTTTGTGAATTAGCTTCTCCTGAGTTAAAAATCACACCAATTGTTTTAACATCGGGAATAAAAGATTTGATAAGATCAATTTGTTGTTGAGGAGGAACAAAGTCCGTAAGACCCGTCACATTCTTATGCCCTGAAAGCTTTGCTGCAACAGGATCTGAGACAGCCCCAAAGACGATAGGAATAACGGTTGTAGCCGCTGCTGCAGCTTGTGTCATGGGAGTTGAAAATGTTACAATAACATTGGGGTTAAGGCTGGTAAGCTTATGGGCAATTTGTACGGCTGTTGTTGGACTGCCTTGTGCATTTTCATAGGTCCATATCAAATTTTTTCCCTCCACAAATCCTTTTTCCTCTAAGCCCCTCTTGAGACTTTCTCGAAGCATGTCGAGAGCAGGATGTTCTACGATTTGACCCACAGCTACGTGCAATTGCTCTTGGGCGAAGGTCTCGCTTTTCCATCCGAAAAAGACAATTAAAAACCAATAAAAGAAAAATCTCATTTGGCTATTCCTTCTGTAGATAAATGGAGGGAAGGGCAGGTGACTTTCAATTTTTCTGCAGTATAGGGATTAATCGACATTTTAAGACTGTTCGCTTTTTCGACAGGAATTTCTGATGGTTTTTTTCCTTTAAGCACGTCTGCAACCATTTCACCGATCTGTTGGCCCATTTGCTTTTGATCATACGCATAAGCTGCTAAGGCTCCTCGGTTGACAGATTCAGGGTCGCTAACGAAAAGAGGCTTTTTAGCGTCTAAACATGCTTTGATTAACGCCTCGAGCCCTGAAACAACTGTGTTGTCATTTCCTATAAAGATTGCGTCTACTTTATCCACTAGGCTATGCGCCGCTGCTTGGACATCTGCTGATTTAGGTGCAGCTGCAACGATGATTTCGATATTCTTTTCTTGGGCTAAAGTTTTAAGTTTTTCAAGGAAAGAGACATTGTTCACTTCACCTGGATTATACACAACCCCAAGAGTTTTAAGGTTAGGGATGCAGTTGGTGATAAAATCTAATTGTTCTTGAAGGGGAGGCGTATCAGCCACACCTGTTACATTACCGGCTGGGTGGTCTAAGGAAGAGACAAGTTTTGCTGCCAAAGGATCACTGATTGCGGCAAAAACGATGGGTGTTTTTTTGATTTGTTGAACAATAGGTTGGGCTGAAGGTGTTGAAATAGGGACAATTGCATCAAGAGGAAGACCTGCTAATTTTTGAGCAATTTGGACAGCTGTAGCGGGGTTTCCTTGAGCATTTTCAAAGATAACGGTTAGGTTTTCTCCTTGTATAAATCCTTTTGCTGCCAGACCTTCTAAAATTCCTTCTCGAATGGTGTTTAATGAGGGATGATCTACAATTTGAGTAATTCCAATCGTTTTGTGAGCGTAAAGAGCTGTAGAACAAAAAAAGTGAAGGAAAAAGGCGGTAATTTTAAGACGTTTTTTTAAGGTATTTAAATGTGTCATGGTTTTCTCTCGTTGGCAAAAATTGGTGAAATAAAATTGTGGAATAATAATATGAGGTCCACCAACGCCAATAAGGAGAAGCCGTATAAAAATTAAGCATTGTATTTTTCATAGCAATCTCCTTGTTTACCTTATAACTTTAAAGGGATTTTAAAAAGAAAGAAAGGCGGAAGTCAAGAAGTTAATGTGGTAAAATAAGAGAAGCTTTAAGGCCTCCATGTTGTTCCGAAGAGGAAAGTTTTATATCGCCACCGTGGCTTTGAGCAATATCTTTAGCAATAGTAAGGCCTAACCCTACGCCACCTGTAGCCATATTACGAGAAGGATCTAATCGAAAAAAAAGTTTAAAGACTTCTTCAAGTTTGTCTTCAGGAATTCCTGGTCCATTATCTTCAACGGATATGGTAAGATAGCTATTGTCAATTGTGGTTGTGATCCATACTTCATGGCCATAGCGAGAGGCATTATTGATAAGATTTGTTAGGCATCGCTTCAAAGCTTGAGGTTTTACACATAACTGTAAAAGAGGATGAGATGTATAATGAACGGTTACATCAGGTTGAGCACGGCCATTTATAGTGTCTAAAAGAAGTTCATTCATCTGAACTTCCCGCGTTTCTTCATGACCATCTCCGCGGGCAAAAGATAAGTAGCCTTCAAGCATATTGCTCATTTCCTCCACATCTTTTTGTAGATTTTCAACTTCAGTGAGAGGAGGCATCATTGCAAGTTGTAGCCGCATGCGTGTTAAAGGAGTTCTTAAATCATGAGAAACCCCAGCAAGCATTTCTGCTTTTTGGGTTAATTGTCGATGAAGGCGCTCTTTCATACCTAGGAAAGCTTGTGCAACTTTACGAATTTCAATCGATCCTTCGGGTTTTAAATTTGGAAATGAACGTCCTTTGCCGAATCTATCGGCAGCTATAGCAAGTCGGCGTAGAGGTTTTACTTGATTATGCATAAAGACAGAAGCAATAAAGAGGAAAAAAGCTGATGTTCCTGCAACCCACATAATAAAGAGATAAAAACTTTTACTATAAAGCCTTTTGCGAGGAGTAATAAGTTCTAAAACGCCTCCTTCAACGTTAGCTTGAATGATGATGTCATTGGTTGTGATGTCAAATGTATAAGGGGTAAATATGTGTTTTTTAAGGGCTGCATCTAAAAGACTTTCTTGCCACTGATCTTGAATGAGAGGTTGAACTGTTGTGTTTGGAATAAACTCTGTTCTTATTTTTAAGTGAGTTCCCACTAAAAATTTATAATAATTATCATTATCATATGATCATCATAATCAATTGATCATATCATATAAATTATCATTATCACATAATCATCATCAACATAATCTCATCATGCCAGAGAATTATTAGAATGATGGTTTAGAAGGACCAATTAGAAAATAAAGATCAAGAGAAAGAGGAATAGAGATGATTTATCAACCAAGAAAAGGGGGATGAGGCAACGAACCGG
>JAKBAL010000070.1 GCA_021809225.1 Pseudomonadota bacterium
CTTCAACAAGCTGAAAAGGCCTTTTCTAAGAAAGAAGTGCCTGTTGGAGCTGTCATAGTCGACGTTCTTTCAGGAAAAATCATCGCTACTTCCTATAATCAGATGAGAGCACGTATGAACCCTATTGCACATGCTGAGATTTTAGTTATTCAGCAAGCATGCCTTATAAAACAAAAGGAACGACTCGAAGATTGCGATATTTATGTAACACTCGAACCTTGTCCCATGTGCGCTCAAGCAATCAGTTTTGCCCGTTTACGTCGTCTTTATTTTGGGGCATATGATCCCAAAGGAGGGGGTGTTGATCATGGAGCTCGAATCTTTAATGCTCCTTCCTGTCATCACGCTCCTGAAATCATCGGTGGTATTGAAGAACGACAATGCGCCCGCCTCCTTTTAAAATTTTTTGAAAAGTTACGTAGCGAATATCCTGAAATTTGTTAAGATCAAGGGAGAGAAAAAGGCCTTTCTGTAAGAAAGCATAAAAAATGAATTCCTTTCGACGCGGCTACAATCGAATTGTCTGTTTGACAGGAATCGCCCTGATCTTCATTACTTTGGGGATTGAATATTTCCAATACAAGCATAATCAGCATCTTGTCCTGACAGACCTGAAGAATCGACTTGATGAACACACTTTTAATATAAATCTCCGTGTTCGAACGGTTAAAGGCTATGTGAATGGTCTTAAGATGATAGCTGAAAACGATCTTATATATATTAAAAATTTTGGGACTCATTCCCCTTTGTTTTCTTATTTAAAAGAAGATGAAAATAAAAAATATTATTATTTGGATGCGAAGGATTTAAAGCTCGATAAATCAAATTTTGGAAATTTAATAGGCTTAGGATCTCTGGAAAACTTCTCTGAAAATTTAAAAATTGAAGTTAACATGGCTCTTTTGCTCAATATTCTTTTTGATGTTGCCTTAAAAAATAATCGTGGTGCTGTTTGGATTTATTATACGTCCAAAAATCATTTTCAGAATCTTTATCCCTGGGTTCCCTTACCTGTTAATGAATATCATAAGGCTGTTGAAGAAAAAGCCTTCTTTCAAAATGCCCTGCCTAAGAATAACCCCAATCGATTTAATTTTTGGACACCCGCCTATCAAGATGGAGCTGGATATGAAAATCCTTATCAAAAAGGGATTGTCGTCACAAACTCTTCTCCAATTTATGATAACAATCAATTTCTTGGGGCTATTTCTTTAGATCTCAGTGTGACAGAGCTTAACAGAATGATGAAACGACTTGATACACTCAAAGGTTCCCTTCTCCTTATCAATAAAGAACATCAAATCTTGGGGATGAACGGTATCGATTTTCAACCTGAAACTTCTGAACACATTCCTGACTTGGAACAACTTGTATCCCCAGAGATTATTCATCGTCTAGACCAGCAGATCGCTATGCCCTCTGAATGGTTTTCATTTAATCACTCTTCACTTATTTATATCAAAGACTTACATGATGCTCCTTGGTACGTTGTTTACTTAGGATCAGAATCAGAACTTTTTAAAGAAGTCTTTTATGATGCTCTACAAGATATTTTAGTCATCACTTTGATCCTTATCTTCGTCGTGGGTGTAGGATATCTTATGGTTATTCGTGATTTTATCTCCCCTGCCCAAAAACTCGTTGACCATATTGAAAAGGAAAACCAAGGCCTGAAAAGTACACTTCAAAATCTTCCCGCTCGATGGCGCCCTTGGTTTGATATTATCTCCCGCATTTTTGCAGAAAACAGGAGCCTTTTGACAAATTTGGAAAATCGCGTAAACGTGCGCACAAAGCAACTCCAACAAAAAAATATCCAACTTAAACAAACCTTAACCAACCTTAAAAAGGCGCAAGATCAAATGATTGTGCAAGAAAAGTTGGCAAGTCTAGGCGCCTTAATGGCAGGGATCGCCCATGAAATAAAAAATCCCCTTAATTTCATTATTAATTTCTCAGACCTTTCTCTTGAATATTTACAAGAATTAAAAGAAAAAAACCCTCATATGTCCGAGTTCATCTCACAAATTGAGAACAACATCAGTAAAACATACGAACATGCAGAAAGAGCTGATTCCATTGTAAGAGGGATGCTAGCCCATGCTCGAGGAAGCACGGGAGAAATCACCTCTTTTAATCTCAATAAACTGTTAAGTGGTGCTATCGAACTCTCTTCTATTGGTTTTCAAGGAAAAGAAAAGAATTTCACGGTAAAAATTATTAAAAATTTCGACCAAGTTCTCGGCAGTATGGATGGATCTGAGCAAGACCTCTTTCGTGTCTTTTTGAACATTATTAATAATGCTTTTTTTGCCATGCAGGAGAAAAAAAACGTTCTTGGTTCTGCTTATATTCCTGAATTCATTGTGACGACGCGGAACAAAGGAAAAAATGTTGAAATCATTTTTGAAGACAACGGACCAGGAATCAACCCCACATTCATTAAAAAAATATTCGATCCTTTCTTTACAACGAAAGACCCTGGAAAAGGAACAGGCTTAGGTCTTTCTCTAAGCTATGATATCATTACTCATCAACATCACGGTCAAATGACTGTAGAAAGTAAAGTTGGACAGTATTCTCGGTTTATTCTTGAGTTACCTTTGAGGGCCCTATGAGCAAAGAAGACTTAGCCTATGATGTCGTCATTGTAGGTGCAGGCCCCGCGGGATTAGGATCTGCCATTCGACTTAAGCAACTCGACTCAACTTTAAAAGTGTGTGTCCTTGAAAAGGGAGCAGAAGTGGGGAGTCATATTCTCTCAGGCGCTATCATAGAACCTCGAGCTCTTGATGAACTTTTTTCAGATTGGCAAAAGCGAGGAGCTCCTCTGTTTACACCTGTTTGTAAAGATAAATTTTTCTGGCTCACTCCCTCCAAAGTCATTCCCCTCCCCACACCACCACAGATGCAGAATACGGGAAATTATGTTGCTAGTCTGGGAGCCCTTTGTCAGTGGTTGGCAGAACAAGCTATAATGTTGGGGGTTGAGATTTACCCGGGGTTTACAGCTGCCCATTGCCTTTTCAATGAAGATGAAGAACTTATTGGGGTGACAACCGGATCGCGCGGCCTTGATCAAGACTTAAACCCCACATCTCATTTTGAGTCAGGTGTTAACATTTTAGGGAAAATGACGCTTTTAGCGGAGGGGTGCCGAGGTTTTTTAACTCAACAAATTATTAAGAAATTCCAGCTGGATGCGGCTTCCAATCCCCAAACTTATGGGTTAGGTATTAAAGAGATTTGGGAAATTGAGTCTGCAAAAAGTAATCCAGGTCAGGTTATTCATACGGTTGGATGGCCTTTGGACACACAAACCTATGGAGGCTCATTTCTCTATCACCTGAATAACAACCAAGTGCTCATTGGATTTGTCATTGGTCTTGATTACCAAAATCCCTACCTTAGCCCTTTTGAAGAATTTCAGAAGTTTAAAACCCATCCTTTCTTTCATCAACTGCTTGAAGGAGGGCGCCGCCTCTCCTATGGAGCTCGGTGCTTAAATGAAGGAGGATATCAATCAATTCCTAAACTCGAATTTCCAGGAGGATCTTTAATTGGATGCGCTGCAGGATTTTTGAATGTTCCTAAGCTTAAAGGATCCCATACGGCTCTTAAATCGGGAATGGTTGCTGCTGACGCACTCTATGAACACCTCATCGAAAGAAAGCCTTACGCCTATCAAAAAAAATTACAAGAAAGCTGGGTTTACAAAGAGCTGTATAAGGTGCGCAATATTCGCCCTGGATTTAAAAAGGGCCTGTGGGTGGGAGTGATAAATGCGGCTTTTGAAACCTACATCACCCATGGTAAAAGCCCGTGGACCCTTCAAAATCAAGAAGATGATAAGCAGCTTAAGCCTGCCAAGAAAAGCAATAAAATCACTTATCCAAAGCCTGACGGAAAAATTACGTTTGACCGCCTTTCATCCCTTTATCTTTCAAACCTCTATTATAGCGAAAACCAACCAAATTTCTTGCATTTAAAAGATCCTCAAAAAGTGATTTCAGTGAATCAGGCCATCTTTGACTTTCCTGAAGGTCGTTATTGCCCTGCATTTGTCTATGAACTTCTTGAGACAAGTCAGGGCCTACATCTGCAAATCAATGGGAAAAATTGTCTTCAATGCAAAGCCTGTGACATCAAAGACCCTACGCAAAATATCACGTGGATGCCTCCTGAAGGGGGATCTGGTCCTCATTATGTTAATATGTGATATAATCAAATTCGGCAGGCTTCATCTCTCTCCACTCTTTCTGTGGTCATAAAGGACGACCAGAGCCTAATGCACATATCGGTAAGGGGGAGAGCAACGTTCAATGGGTATATTCCTTAAGAGAACGAGCCTTAATCGTTAATGTACGACTGCGGTTTCATAGGGGCTATCCAGGGAAAAAGCAGGAATCTCCACATCAAAGCTCTCACCTTCTTGGGTTTTCATGCCATAACTTCCCTCCATCAGTCCCGAAGGTGTAGAAAGAGGAGACCCGCTCGTATAATGATAACTTTCTCCTGGTGCAAGCACAGGTTTTTCTCCGACCACTCCTTCCCCTCTAATTTCATGACGAATACCATTTCCATCGGTAATACGCCAAATACGTGAGAGAAGTTGAACCGTTTTTTGTCCTTGATTTTCAATCCATATTTGATAAGCCCATACATAATGATTACTTAAGGGCAGAGATTGATCCTCTAAAAAAAGAGGCTCCACAGTTACGCAAATTTGATGGGTTGTCTTTGTGTACACGGCATATGCTACCTTAAATTCTTATTTTTATCTAAATAAATTTTCAAAAGTAATTAATAAAGTCCCCCTGTTCCCGTCATAGGCTGCGTTGCTGGAGATGGTGCAGGAGCGTAAGGAGACGAAGGATTCATAGGAGTTTCATAAGAAGATCTTGGATAGGCATCAACAGGCCTTAAATAACTTTCCTCGGAAGAAAAAGGCGGGGGCTGGCTACTCAGAGCTTGATTAGCTTTCAAAGCTTCGTAAATAACGCCATGATCCCCTACCTGGGCAGTTTGACCCGTCATCTCCTTCATGCGCACAAGCTTCATACCGGCAGGTACTTTAAAGGGCTTACTAGGAACCTCTTCAAGAGCTTTCCCAAGAAAATCTACAATGGGAGGAAGCGCAACCCGAGAGCCGCCTTCCATATGACCTAAAGGTTGTGGATTATCAAAACCTATATAAAGCCCAACTACAAGACCATCTGGTGTAAAAGCTACTGTCCAAGCGTCTCTTTCTTCATTCGTTGTTCCTGTTTTGATGGCTAAAATTTTTTCTAAAACCTTTGCTCTTTGAGCTGATCCCGCTCGTACAGCTCCCTCTAACATAGACGTTACTTGATAGATACTCCGTGGATCTGCCATCTGTTCTCGAAGATCGTCAATCACAGGAGGGGTTTGATCTTGCCAAAGTTGATCTTTGCATCCTGCGCACAGGCGTGTATCCGCTGCAAAAATTGTTTTTCCATGACGATCTTGAATACGATCAATCAATGTAGGCTCTAATCTTCTCCCTCCATTTGCTAACATAGAATAGGCAGTTGCAAGACGCAAAAGGGTCGTTTCTCCTGCTCCTAGGGCCATTGCTAGCTGCATAGGAACATGATCCATAATCCCAAATTTTTCTATCACCTTAGCAACAGGTTTCATTCCAACATATTCATGGACCAAACGAATGGTCATCATATTTAAAGATTTTTGAAGTCCGATACGAAGAGGGACTCTTCCGTAGTAATTAGCCGTTACGTTTTTCGGAGAATAAATTCCAAGACCATGGCCCATAACAATGGAAATAGGTGAATCAGAGACGATTGTTGCTGGCGAAAATCCCCGCTCCATGGCTGCTAAATAAACAAAGGGTTTAATAGCCGAACCAGGTTGACGAAGAGCTTGAGTCACCCTATTAAATTGACTGGCTTCAAAACTAAAACCTCCCGTCATTGCTAAAATACGCCCTGTATGTGCATCCATAACGACAAGTGCACCACTTACTGCAGGAATTTGTTGGAGACTGTAGTCTTTCTCTTTACCTTGAATGGTCTCTACTAAAACCACATCCCCTATGCTTAAAACATCGCTTGGCCGCTGGATAGGAGGGCCCACATAAGCTTGAGGAACATTTTCTTGTCCTGGTAAGGACCTTACAGGCAACACATTTTTTCGAGCCCATGTTAGTTCTGAAAAGGGAATGAATCCTTCTTCGCCAGACTTAAGTCCAATATTGGCCCCTTTGTCCGTCAGCTTTAAAACAATGGCTAACTGCCATCGCCCAGCTCCGGGAGGTTCCATAATTTCTGTAAGTTGTGTATGCCATCTATCCTTATTTATATCCTTTAAGTCTACATGCTGCAAAGGACCTCGCCATCCATGACGACGATCATACGTGATCAACCCTTTTCGTAAGGCCCAATCTGCTGTTTTCTGAAGTCGTGGATCAAGTGTTGTTCGAATGGTTAACCCACCTTGATAAAGAGAAGATTCTCCGTATTTAGAAATAAGGTGGCGACGCACTTCTTCAGCAAAATAATCAGCTTTTACCACATGTGTGGGATCAGGTCGCTTAAGTTCAATGGGTTCGGCTTTGGCTGCAAGAGCTTCTTCACGGGTAATAATCCCTTCCTCAAACATACGCATAATCACCCAATCGCGTCGAGTTTTAGCAGCAACATAATTATGCTTAGGATTATATTTACTGGGAGCTTTAGGAAGGCCTGCAAGAAAGGCCGACTCAGCAATTGTCAACTCGTCTAGAGATTTGTTAAAATAATTAAGAGCCGCTGCGGCAACACCATAAGACCCAGATCCTAAATAAATCTCATTAATATAAAGTTCTAGAATTCTATCTTTATTCAATGCATTTTCTATACGGAAAGCTAGAATAGCCTCTTTTATTTTTCGCTCATAGGAAGTTTGCCTAGAAATGCTTGAAAGAAGAAGATTTTTTGCAACCTGTTGCGTAATTGTGGATGCTCCCATGGGACGTTTGTTTTTTCCCATTTGGCTTAAGTTAACAACGGCAGCCCTGACAATTCCAAAGAAATCTAACCCAGGATGTTCATAAAAATTCTTATCTTCTGCGGCTAAAAATGTTTGTATCACCCGGCGAGGAATAGCTTCAATAGGAACAAACACACGTTTTTGCATCGCATACTCTGCAAAAAGACGCCCATCACTTGCATAAAGACGACTCACGACAGGGGGTTCATATTTTGCAAGCTGTGCATAATCAGGAAGGCCTCTCCCAAAATAATAAAGAACGAGCAATACCCCTACAGCCCCTATCAAGCCGAGTGCAAAAAAAGTAGTGGTTGTCCAAGCAAGAAAACGAAGCATTTTTAAAATAAACTTACAAAGATTTTCTGCACTTTGCCCAGAGATGAAAGATGGGTCAATCAAAATCTACTTTACGTTCCGAAATCTTGTGCATTTCTTACTTGCCTATTTTAACGAATTCTTTTAAAAGTCGTTTACTCTTTTGATATTAAAGTCATTATGCAAGTGAATATCCAAACAATTGTTTCAATAAATTTGTTTATCGAAGGCCTTTAATGAAAAAAATTTTAAAGAATAAGCTCTTTCTCATGGGAAGCCTTCTTGTTCTCTTTAGTGGTTTTATAGTCTATCTGTTTTTTGATGGTTATTATGCTAGAAAATTCCGTACTATGCAGGATGAATTTTCGACCGTAACAGATGTTGATTTAACTGGATTACGTGAATTGCGAGCTTCTGGCAGTGATTCTGTAGATTTTTTTATTATCAAACAAAAACTAAGAGATATCAAAGGCAATAAGATTATGATTGATGGAATGAGTGAGTTTCATGGGTATATTCATGGCGTTCCCACAACTTTGCTAGGCTACAATACGTCACCACCAGCCTTTCGACATTATCTAAGGCGTCTGCTCGTAACAGGGTCAACAGAAGTTCGCCCTAATCTTGTCATAAATGGACAAAAAGAAGCTAAAATCTATGAATTTGACTATAAAAACATAAAGATGATAAGCAAATCCATTCCTACAAATGAAAGCATAGATGAGTTTGTCACCTTCCTTGATAACTTACCTGGGGAAACTTGGCTTCATTTTCACTGTCATAATGGTAGAAGCAGAACATCTATGATGTTAGTTATGTTCGATATCATGAAAAATGCTCCTAAAGTCTCTCTAAAGGATATTGTCAAACGTCAAGCTTATTTAGGTTCAGAGAACTTATTTGATACGGATGCTTGGCAGCATTCAACCTATGACAAACACATGCTTGAAACGCGTAAAAAATTTATTGAAGAATTCTACCAATTTGTTTGTCAGCGAAAGGCTGGAGGAATTCAATACTGGTCGGATTGGCAGTGTCAACAACAAGCAAACTCCTTGTAACAATGGCAATATCTATTGAAAAAGTAATGACAAATTTTTTTGGAAAAAATGACTAGAAAAATTTTAAAGAGAAAATATCTTTTTATAGGAATTGGATTGATTTCTTTTTTTATTCTTTTTCT
>JAKBAL010000071.1 GCA_021809225.1 Pseudomonadota bacterium
AGTCGAGCTCAGCAAGTTGTTGGCTACATTCCCTTTGAATATTTAGTGGGTCGTGCGAGCTTTATTTTCTTTTCAACAGGTGGTCATACTGCCCTTTGGGAGATTTGGAAATGGCCCTTTACAGCTCACTACAGTCGAATCTTTAATGGCATTCATTAATGAAAAACCTGGAAAAGAATTTAGGCTACGCTTTCAAAAACCTTTCTTTTCTTGAAAAAGCCTTAACTCATCCGAGCGCCTTGCCTCCAGGACAAGGAGTTGATTTTGAGCGGCTTGAATTTCTAGGAGATCGCGTCTTAGGCCTTATCGTGGCAACGTGGCTTTTCGAAGAATTTCCTCAAGAAAAAGAAGGGGATTTGGCAAGGCGCTTTACGAGCCTTGTGCGAAAAGAAACCTTAGTTGATGTTGCTCAAGCGATTAACCTTGATCAAGTTATGGTGATGAAGAGAGAGAAAAGTTCGTCCCAAAAAAAGCGCATGGAGACCTTGTTAGCTGATGGATGTGAAGCCCTTATTGGTGCTCTTTATTTAGAAGGAGGGCTTGAAGCTGCACAATTTTTTATCCATCGTTATTGGGGTGATTATCTGAAAGGAACTCACAAGCCTCCCCAGGATCCTAAATCGAGGCTTCAAGAATGGGCACAAGGGCAAGGAAAGCGCCATCCCTCTTATGTGGTTATAGAATCTTCGGGGCCGGCTCATGCACCCCGTTTTATCATGGAGGTATGGGTGGAAGGTTTTGATTCTGTGCAGGGGATAGGCTCCTCTAAAAGACTTGCAGAACAGGAAGCGGCTCAACATATGTTAAAGGTTATATTTGCTCATGACTAAATGTGGTTTTATTGCGGTTGTCGGTGCTCCTAATGTGGGTAAATCAACCTTGATTAATGCCCTTGTTGGCAGCAAGGTTACAATTGTTTCTCCAAAGGTGCAAACCACCCGTAACCGGATTTTGGGGGTTGCCCTTGAAGAGGATACTCAGTTGATCCTCGTTGATACACCAGGCATTTTTGATGCCCCTAAAAGACGTCTTGAAAAAGCGATGGTGCGTACGGCTTGGGATAGCCTCAGAGATGGGGATGGCATCATGGTGCTAATGGATGTAAGTCGCACACGGTTTGAAGACACAGAGATGATCCTGAGTCGTCTCGAGAATTATAAAAAGAAAGCTGTCCTCGTTCTCAATAAAATTGATTTGATCCCTCGGGAAAATCTTTTGGCTTTAGCTGAAAAATTTTCAAGTCCTTTGCTGGATCAAATTTTCATGATCTCGGCCCTTAAAGGAAGCGGTGTTGAAGATATTAAGAAGTACTGGTCCCGTGAGCTTCCTGACGGTCCGTGGCTATTCCCTGAAGATCAGCTGAGTGATCTTCCCTTAAGGCTTCTCGCGGCTGAGATTACACGGGAAGAAATCTTTAACCGCCTTCATGATGAGCTTCCTTATTCCATCTGGATTGAAACTGAATCTTGGGAAGAATTTCAAGATGGCAGCGTAAAAATTAGTCAACTCATTTATGTTCAAAGAGAAACCCAAAAGCCCATCGTTTTAGGTAAGGGAGGACAGCAAATCAAAGCCATAGGGGCTGCTGCCCGAAAGCAACTTATCGACATTTTGGAACGACCCGTTCATCTTTTTCTGCAAGTAAAGGTCAAAGCCGGGTCGGTTGACGATCCTCGGCTTTATAAGAGCATTGGGTTGGATTTTAAAAGCGGGGGGTAGATGAGCGACATGAGTCTTGACTTTTATCGCAAATATGCTATGTTTATAATATGAAGTGGCGCATTGATCTTCATCATAAGGGGAAAGAAGAAATTGATGCGCTATCTTTGAAGATGAGAGCAAAGCTCGAGCATATACTAAACCTTCTTCAGGACTATGGTCCCTCATATGTGCATGAGCCATATGTTAAACCCCTGAAAGATAAACTATGGGAAATCCGTTTAAAAGACAAGGATGGTATTGCAAGGGTCATTTACATTTTGGCCCATAAAAGAAGAATTGTATTGCTACATGCTTTTATAAAAAAGACACAAAAAACACCAAAGCAAGCTCTTGAAATAGCATTAAAAAGGATAAGTGAGGTAGAAGATGAGTAAAACGATCCCATTTAAAACAATCGCAGAAGAATGGAAAAAAGACCCAAAATACAGAGAGGAATATGAAAGCCTCACGTCTGAGTTTGAGGTTGCACGTGAGTTAATTCATGCAAGAGCAAGAGCACGTCTAACCCAAGCCGAAGTCGCTAGACGAATGGGAACAACTCAATCTGTTGTGGCTCGATTAGAAGGTGGTACAAAGTCTGTAAATCTTAGAACGTTAGAAAAGTATGCTACGGCTACAGGCAGCCATCTCCATGTAAGATTATCTGCCCACTAATAAGTTTAGTTGGTTTGGGCTCCTGTTAAGGATTTTGGAAAAGGAACCCCCTTATAGTTCGCATAAGTCATCATCCCTGCTTCTTGATGATAGGCGAGATGGCAATGGAGGAACCAATTTCCTGGATTTGAGGCATCAAACTGAACTTTCACGGTCGAATGAGGTAAGACAAGAACCGTATCGCGGCGAGGCCCGTCTTTAAGAGATTTTCCATCAATTTCTGTGACTTCAAATGTATGACCATGAAAGTGCATGGGGTGAGCCATACTTGTCAAATTATGAAAAACCATTTCAATTCTCTTGGTGGGGTCAATCTCAAGGGGCGTAACATTGGGCCACATTTGGTTATTAATCATCCAGATATACTTTGCCATATTTCCTTCCAAATTAACGGCCAAAGTTTGCTCGGGTTTTTTTACCCCCAAAGGATTTTGTGCTTTATACCGCACTTCTTGATCGTAATTTAAGGCACCAGCTACTATTGGAGCTTTCTCACTGAATGTGGGGAGAGGGGTATTTTGTGTTGCAAGGACGAGCCCTGTTTGCATACGCGTTCCTTCACCTTGCGCCAAGATAGGATAAACGCCTTCTCCTTCAGGGATTTTTACAAGCACATCAAGTCTTTGAGCGGCAGCTAATTGGAATTCAGTGCCTGGCAAAGGGGTTACAGGTTGGCCGTCCGTTGCGATGACCTCGCCTTTTAATTTTCCCGTGTTGATAAAAAAATTTGTGGCCGCTGCTCCATTAATGATTCGCAATCTCACCGTTTTCCCGGGCGTGACCCGGATAATTTCCGGGTCTTTTAATGTCCGATAATTGGTTAAGTAAGCATCGTATTTCACATCACTTAAATCTGGAGTATCAGATACTTTCATGGGGGTACCTCCCATTCCTTTTTTGAGATCTTTCAGAATGGTTTCAGGATTTTTATAGCTAAAGTCCGTTAAAAACATGATGGCGTCTTGGATCCCGTTTTCTTTTTCTTGGGGGTCCTTGAGGATCAGAGGCGCTGATAAGAGTTGCTGGATTTGCAAGCCGTAATGGGAATGCATCCAATAGGTTCCAGATTGTACGAGTTTAAAATGATAGTGGTACGTCTTTCCAGGCGGGATGAGGGGTTGAGTAATGGGGGTACCATCTTGATTATTAGGCAAAATAAGTCCATGCCAATGGATAACAGTGGGCTCGTCTGTTTGATTTTTGACGATCGCATCAAAGGTATCTCCCTTGATGCCCTGATACCCCCATGTTCCGTCTGGTTGTTCAATCCGAAACACCTGAACTTCCTTACCATTCACAACAAGGGGTACTTTTTTTACAATTAAAACGGTCGGCTGTTGGAGAGAAAGCGTTGCACTCGACTCTGTCTGCATCCCCATGCATAAGAAAATCCAAATAAGCGCTGCAGTCCATAATCCCTTTTTCATTGAAGGCCTTCTTTTTTTGAAATGATCATAGTGAATCATATCATATTTTTACGTAAAAGAATTATCTGGATTTTTAGAAAATAAGAGTATGTATATTGAGTACTTCTTTTAAAAGAATCGGGATTAAATCGGATGAAATGGCAGGACGAAGGAATTATCCTTCATACACAAGCTTTAGGTGAGCGTAAACAGGTTGCCACTCTTTTTACCGCGGCTCATGGTAGGTGTGCAGGTGTTCTCTACGTAAGTCAAAAGAATAAGGGATGGGTTCAGTGTGGGGACAAGGTGAATGCCAGCTGGGGAGCGCGTCTTGAAAATCACATTGGATACTGGACTCTTGAGCCGCTTCACGCCAATACAGCCTTTTTGCTTGATGCGCCAGGTCCACTTGCGGCCCTTTTAAGTGTTGCATCCCTCTGTCAAGTTGCGCTTCCTGAGCGCCATTCTTATCCCCATCTGTATCAAAGACTTGATGCCTTGATAAGGGATCTTGTCACGCCATATTGGGCGCGGTCTTATGTCTTTTTTGAGCTCTCTCTTCTAGAAGAACTCGGGTATGGTCTCGATTTGAAAACGTGTGCTGTCACGGGTTCTGCAATAGATCTTATTGCCGTTTCTCCGCGCACAGGGCGTGCTGTGTGTGAGGACGTTGCAAAACCGTATCAAGATAAACTTCTTTCTCTTCCCGCCTTTATTTGTCAAGAAAACAGTGAGAAAATGCCGGAAGATAAAGAAATCCTCGACGCGCTCACCCTCTCAGGCTATTTTCTTGAAAGATATCTTTTAGGTCGCGCCTTGCCTTCGGCAAGAGGGCGGCTGATACAGCGGTTTAGTAAAATAAGGAAGTGCGCATGACAGTTCGGGATGTTAAATTGGTAGAAGCTCTTGGAGAGCGATATTTATCCTATGCACTTTCAACCATCATGCAACGCTCCCTTCCCGATGTGAGGGATGGGCTAAAGCCTGTTCATCGCCGACTTTTGTATGCGATGCGCGAGCTTAAGCTGGATCCCAAGTCGGGCTATAAAAAGTGTGCCCGGGTGGTGGGAGACGTCATTGGTAAGTTCCACCCTCATGGAGAAGGGGCGATTTATGATGCGATGGTAAGGCTTGCCCAAGACTTTGCGGTGCGCTTGCCCCTTGTAGATGGTCAGGGGAATTTTGGAAACATCGATGGGGATTCGGCTGCGGCTATGCGGTATACGGAAGCCCGTTTGACAGCCGCTGCTGAAGCCTTGATGGAAGGTCTCGATCAAAACGCTGTTGATTTCAAGACAACTTATGATGGAGAAAATGCGGAGCCTATCGTGATGCCTGCAGCCTATCCAAATCTTTTGGTGAATGGGGCGACAGGGATTGCTGTGGGTATGGCGACGAGCATTCCTCCCCATAACCTTAGTGAAGTGTGTGAGGGACTCATTGCCCTCATTCGCAATCCTCAGATTGAGATTGAAGCCCTGGTCAAGTTTATTCCTGGTCCAGATTTTCCGACAGGGGGTCTTTTAGTCGAAAGCCGAGAGAATATTCTGAATGCTTACCAGACAGGAAGAGGAAGCTTTCGCCTCCGCGCCAAATGGGAAGTGGAAAAGCTTGAACTCGGTCAATACCAGATTGTTATCACAGAAATCCCTTATTTTGTTCAAAAATCCAAGTTGGTTGAAAAAATTGCAGGACTTTTGGCCGATAAGAAGCTACCCCTTCTGGGTGATATGCGAGAAGAATCCACCGATAAAATTCGCCTGATTTTTGAACCTAAGTCTCGCACGATCGACCCCGTCGTTTTAATGGAATCCCTTTTTCGTCATACGGATTTGGATAGTCGAATTTCCTTAAATATGAACGTGGTTGATGGAAAAGGAATTCCAGGCGTCAAAAACCTTAAACAAGTTCTTGAAGCTTTTTATCAGCATCGCCTTGAAATTTTAGGGCGTACTACCCAATTCCGCCTAGATAAAATTGACCATCGCTTGGCTGTTCTTGAAGGTTATCTTATCGCTTACCTCAATCTTGATGAAGTCATTCGCTTAATCCGAGAAGAGGACGAGCCTAGCCCTATCATGCAAGAGCGGTGGGGGCTGACTGAGATGCAGGCTGAAGCCATCTTAAATATGCGATTGCGGAGTTTACGGAAGCTTGAGGAAATTGAAATTAGACGCGAGCATGAAACGCTCTCTCACGAAAAAACGGGACTCATGGCCCTCTTAAAAACGCCTGCCTTGCAGCAAGATAAAATTATTCGGGATCTTGAGGTCATTAAGGGTCAATTCGATAAAAAGACGGATCTTGGGCGTCGGCGGACGGTGCTTTCCGATCCTCCCGAAGACATTCTTGTACCAATTGAAGCTGTTATCGAGCGTGAGCCTGTGACCGTTGTTTGTTCTCAAAAAGGCTGGGTGCGGGCCCTTAAGGGTCACACCGTTGTGCCCGAAGATATTAAATACAAAGATGGTGATGGAGAATTGTTTCTTCTGAAAGCTGAAACCACAGACAAATTGCTTATCTTTACAACTCTCGGGCGGTTTTACACCCTTTCTGTTGATAAGCTTACGGGAGGGCGAGGCCATGGCGATCCCTTGCGACTTATCATTGATCTCGCGCCTGAAGAAGATGTGGTGGATCTCATGCTGCATTCGCTACAAGGCGAAGATATAAAAATCTTAGTAGCGTCAAGTGACGGACGAGGGTTCATCACCTCTCGTGCAGGGTTGGTTGCCCAAACCCGTGGAGGTAAACAAATCTTGAATGTGGAAGGAACAAAGGCAGCGCTTTGTCGGGAAGTCAGCGGTGACCACATCGCCGTTATTGGCCAAAATCGCAAGCTTTTGATTTATAAAATAGAAGAAATCCCTGAAATGGCGCGCGGTAAAGGTGTGATTCTTCAACGGTATAAGAATGGCGGGTTGTCGGATGCAAAATTCTTTACATTATCTGAAGGTTTATCGTGGAAACTGGGTGAAAAAACGCGTCTTGAAATAAATCTTCTTCCCTGGCTTGGAAAACGTGGCCAGGGAGGGCGGCTCCCCCCTCAAGGCTTTCCCCGGACGAATCGGTTTTGAGGGAACTTTGGTTCCCTTTTTTTAGGGCATCTTTTTGTGGGATCATATGATACTATAAAAGTGTATCAATTGATGGAGAATCTCATGATTGCGCCAACGAAAATTGCGGACGTGATGGGGGGATAAAAGTTTTGCATAACCCCATTCACTCTTTGTTTGAGCTAGAGCGGGCTGTTGAAGAAGGCCTTCCAAAGGGAGCGTTGAAGAACGTAGCGGATTTCGTTTCAACCTCAAAGAATCGCTATCAGTTTATTTATCGCGTTGTTCCTGAGGGAACCTATAAGCGTAGGCGTACTCATCTAAGCCTTGAAGAAAGTGAACGGACAGAACGGCTGGCGCGCGTCATTGCAACAGCGATTCACGTGTGGGATGAACCTGAAAAGGCTAAAAATTTTTTAATCTTGCCCCATCCTTTTTTTAAAAATCGTCCTCCCATTGAAGTGGCTTTTACAGAGCTAGGGGCAAGACAAGTCGAAGAACTTCTTTGGGGAATTTTTTATGGCCTCCCGTCGTAAAGGACCTCTTACAGCCTTTCGTATTGCCGATAAAAGACATCCTCTCTTTGATGGGGCGGGAGCTGCCCTATTGGGTGCGCGCTGGAATTCACCCGGGTTTCGGGTCATTTATGGAGCATGCTCTTACGCAGGAGAAATGCTTGAAAAACTCGCTCAATCTGGACGAATGGGAGAGATTTCGAAGACCCACCAATCCATAAAAATCATCATTCCTGAATCTGTTGAAATTGAAGAAGTTTCGAATGAAGATCTTCCAGAATGGAACTTCCCCGACTTTATTGAAAGCAGATGTTATGGGGATAGTTGGCTTCATGAAAAGAGGACGGCTGTTTTGGTAACCCAGAACACCCGTACTTTTCCTTGATCACCACATCAAAACCACAAGACGTAATTTGGGATTCTCGCCTTTTCCATCCTCATTGTTAAGAAATTCTTAACTTTCATTTGATAGACAAGAATGGAAACTGAGGAGGATTCTATGGGAAAGAAGATTTTTATTACGGCGAGTTTGGCACTATTATTCTATGTAACATGTGTCTCGGCTGAGCAATCTTCAGGCGAGAAAGCACTTCTCAATCAAGTCATTAAAGGTGCGATCAGCGATTTAGTTGAAGATAACTCAGCTTTTGCAAAGTCAAAATCCGCAGAGCATTTTGAGGGATTTCAAGACATACAACATCCGCGGGTGACAATGGTTATGTGTTCAGATTCAAGAGTTCAAACAAATAACTTTTCTCTCGATGGTGCTGAAAATGATATTTTCGTTGCACGAAATATAGGCAATCAATTTATTACCACAAAAGGATCAATTGAATACGGCGTAGATGTTTTAAAGACACCAGTCCTCATTTTTGTGGGTCATTCCCATTGCGGAGCGATTAATGCCGCGATGGGCGATATAAGCCAAATTGCACCAGCTATTCGAAAAGAACTCAAAACTCTTAATGTGAAAGCGGCGCCGGATGATAAGCAAGGTGTGGTTTTGAATGTGCATAATCAGGTCGCAGAGTCTTTGAATAGTTTTAAAGAAAAGGTAGATTCAGGGCAACTCGCTATCATTGGTGCTGTCTATGATTTTCGGAATGATTATGGGTATGGGAAAGGCCAACTTATTATTGTCAATTT
>JAKBAL010000072.1 GCA_021809225.1 Pseudomonadota bacterium
GATGCTCCTGACGTTGAATACTGCTTCTGAAAGAAGGGAGCTTAGCCTATAAAATACAATATCACAGCTTTATTTTTTTGCCTTGATGAATTTTGCAAATCCTATGAGGAATTATACTTTCTGAATCGGATTTTGATGAGAGATCCACTCTTGAATACCCTCGTGATAATCAATCAAACAAGTGTATCCTTCTTCCACAAGGCGCTTTGCTAAACTTTTACTGGTGGGACATCCTTCGCCTGCGCAATAAACCACAACCAGTTGATCTTTATGGGGGAGAGTTTTTTTAAGAGTGTCTAAGGAAGCATCAAGGGGAAGGCGTTGAGCTGAAACAATAAGAGTGTGATCAAACCACTCATCTGTGCGTGCATCAACAAGGGTCATAGGTATCTTGGCTTTTATTAAAGCTTCGAGTCCTAGTGTATCAATGACTCCCCATTTTGCAGGAGAGATGTCTTCTTGAAAATGCTGTGATGATGATCTTAAAAATTCCATTTTTTAAGCTCCTTTGTAAATACGTGATTAACAGTATCCACTGACAAATGGCTCTCTTTTGTCTCATTTCCCTTTCCCAATGTCGAAGCAACGATCGGAAACCTTCTGGGGTTTTTTTTATCAAATAATCCCATTCCAGAAAATAACGTCCAACTGCAAGGGCCCGTTTCGATTTCGTTGAGCTCTTGGATGATTCGAGATAGACGAGGACATGTCATTAAATGATTGTCTTCTGTTTTTTTCGGAGGAATAAGTCCCGTAGGCTTCCACAACCCGTGGGTATCGGCCCAGACATGCCCTGGATACCAGAGATCATAATGGATTCCTTTCTCACTTTCGATGGCAACGAGCTGGATTTTTTCCCCATCTAAGCGATTGCGCACCTGGGGCCAGAAAGCCAGTCGTTCAGAGAGAGGTTCATTGAATCTTGGAACTTGCAGAAATTCTTGCACTCGGCCTTTCGAAAGATTTTGAGGGACAAAATAGGTGACCAAGATGGGGCATAATTCTTGGCGCTGGATTTTTCCTTGCTCAATTAAAAAATACTGAGATTCAAGAATGGCTTGTGCATCTGTTTTGTCTTCTCTACTTTCCAAAATCTGCAGAATCAGATCAAAGCAAATTCCATAAGCTATTTGAAGATCAGTTTTTTGCTCTTCAAGTTTTTTATACATTTGGGTTAGGTTTTGGAAAAGTTTCAGAGATTTCCCTGCCGACCAAGCCCAAAAATCTCCTGTCTTTGACGCATTGCAAAGGACATCTTTATAGTAAAGAGCAATCTTTGGATGACACAAGACGAAAACAGAAAGAAGACCGTCTATATCCAAATGATTATTAATCACTAGATCATAAGGATGGTTTTCATTTGCTTCGAGAAATTTAAAACAGATTTCTGTTGAGGTTCCGGCTTTATAACGATCCTCTGTTTTGTTGGGTAACCAATGACTCAATTCAATGTCAACATAATCGCGAAAATCATCTTCAGCTATCCCATCCACATAGATGCTTGATTTTGAAGCCGGTCTTTCGGTTTGGGAAGCCTTGATATAAAAATTCTTTTCTTTCTTCATGTGTTTTTCCTTCATTGCTAATTCCTCATCATAACAGGAAAAGATAATTTGTTGCCTAAAATGACAATATATTGTAGTAATGCTGATACCATGTCAGAAATCAGTAAAAATTTAGCCGCAAGCCTCGAATATCTGAGAAAAGCGCGAGGTCTTACGCAAGATCAGTTAGCAAAAGTCGCGGGGATTCCCCGTACGACCCTCTCGCATATCGAATCTGGTGAGGGAAACCCTTCCCTAAAAACACTCAGCAAACTGGCGTTAGCTCTTGGTGTTCCCTTTGAGGAACTTCTTATGGCCCCCAAACCCTCATGCGTGCTCATTCGAAATTATGCCCTCAACAAACAACAAAGATCTCAAGGTCAAGTTAACAAAGTGGAGCTGTTACCCAGCCCTATTCCTGGTCTTCAATTTGAACGACTTGAGTTTCGAAATTACGCCTCATTGATTGGAACGCCCCATTCAAAGGGAACACGAGAATATTTTACCTGCATCAAGGGACGCATCTCAGTAACTGTTGAAGGCAATGCCTATTCCCTTGATGCAGGAGATGTTTTGGCTTTTCCTGGAGATCGAAAACATATTTATCAAAATTTAGAGGGTATGGAAAGCGAAGGAATAAGTATTGTGGCTTTACACTATTCTGTTTGATAAAAAATTTGTTCACGGAATCTAGTGTTAATCTAATTTTAAGATATAAATGGTACTTTAAATTAGGGCGTATATTAAAAAAAGAATCCAAATGAAAAATGTAAATATCCTTTTAATAGCTGCAATTTTGTGCCTAAGCACAAGTACAACTTCTCAGGCCAAGGTAGCCATTACTTATGAGGGGCCAGGCCTTTCTTATTCGGCACAAGTGGGGCTTAATTACACGCTCGCTATGCACATAAATAGCCTTTCTGACTACGCTCTGATACCGATTAGTTTTACGACACTAGTAAAACAAACTCAATTACCTCCATTCTACCTGAATAATTCATCTAAAATGCTAAGTCCTGTATTATATAAAGTGAAGGACGGAACAGCCCAGATTATCAGCAAAACGGAGTGTTTATACCAGAATTCAAGCAATATCGATGTTCATACATCTGATGGTAAGACTTTGGATTTATTACACTTTAAAATTAGAGCCATAGCTATAGTAGGCGGTTTTGACTTTGAGTGTGACATGACTCCTCACTATCGCTAAAAAAGTGATAACCTTACTAATAACCTCACAACCCTCTAGTCACCCAACCCAAACCTCTGTACGATGGTTTTGATTATTAATAACGAAATAGGCAAGATCTATGGCACAAAAACCTTATATTATTGTTCTAGGCAATGAAAAAGGCGGCACAGGGAAATCGACGGTCAGTATGCATGTGATTGTCAGTCTTATTCGCATGGGGTTTTCCGTGGGCAGCATCGATGTGGATGCACGTCAAGGAACTCTTACTCGTTACATGGAAAATCGTAAAACGACCTCGGATGCCATGGAAAAGCCGCTCCCTCTTTCAACCCATATTCCCTTATTGTCCAGCACTCATCCTTTAAGAGAAGAGGCCATTAAAGAGGATCAACAAAATCTAGAAAAAACGATCGCTCAACTTTTTTCTAATCGATTTATTGTGATTGATACTCCAGGCAGTGATTCTCCCCTCTCCCGTGCAGCCCATGCTCTTGCCGATACGCTTATCACTCCCCTCAATGATAGTTTTATTGATCTTGATATGCTCGTGCGCCTCAAGAGTGATTCCCTAGATATTCTAAGGCCTAGCATCTATGCTGAAATGGTATGGGAGCAAAAAAAGAGGCGCGCCATTCGAGACCAAGGATCCATTGATTGGTTTGTCTTACGCAATCGTCTCAGCAGCATTAACGCCCGCAACAAAGAACAGATGGAAGATGTCATTCAAGCCCTCGCTAAACGCATAGGGTTTCAATACATCCCTGGGTTTGGCGAGCGGGTCATTTTCCGTGAGCTCTTTTTAAAAGGGATTACTGTCCTTGATTTAGAAGATTGTAAAATCCCTATAACCCTTTCCCATGTATCTGCTAAACAAGAATTACGAAATCTTATTGCAAAGATTCACCTTCCTGATGTGGAAAGACTTGTGGCTTAGATTGAGGACGAGAGAACATGCCTGAACTTTTTCTTGCGGCACTTGGGGTTGTTCTCCTTATTCTTCTTTTACAAAAATTAGAGTACGCAGAAACAAAGCTTCTTGTGAAAACCCTCAAGTGGACCCTTGTGGGCGTCATGCTTCTTGCAGCCATTTATCTGACACTCGTCGGTCGCCTGTTGCATGTTGCCGTTATAGCTGTGCTTCTTATTCTCTTGCTAAGACAAGATGTTCACCAGTGGATGAAAAAAAAACCCCCTCCCCTAACCCTTCCCCATCCTCTTACAGAGCACGAGGCTGCGTCTCTCCTTCATGTTGATCTTAACGCAAGCCCGGAAGAAATTGAGGAAGCCTTTAAAAAGATGAAACCAAAAGATTCTACCCAGCAAGATCGCTTGGCTCAAGCAAGGGAGGTGTTGTTGAAGGGGAAGTAGGGGCAATTATTTAGGAAGACTTCACCACTTAGAGGGATTAATAAGTCAATGATGAACTTAATTTTCTGGATTGCTTCGGAGCAAAGCTCCTCGCAATGACGGGTAGGTGGTCGTCATTGCGAAGCTCCAAAGGAGCTGAAGCAATCCAGTCTTTCTTGTTTAAGTCCATTAAGAATCTTACCCTTAAGAATTCTTCTCCGACCTTTTATAAAGGCGCCAGTGAATGAAGAAGAAAAAAAGTGCCACTAAAGCCCATTCGACGGTATTAATAAGGCTCTGAATTGCCCAGCCCTTTCTCTCTTCTAAAAATGCTTTCTTAGCAAAGATTCTTTTCTCATCAATCTCGGCAGGAGAAAGATCTTTGATTTTGAGAAACTCTTTACTATCCATACGATTGCTTTCAAGATAGTTTACGTAGTTTTCATTAGATTCGTAGCGAAGGAGGGAGGAGTAATTTTTATATTGGGGAATGATTAAATCTGTCACCTCATTCAAAAAAAATGCCGTCGTGATAATCAGTATAATGGTACATATCAGACAAACAAGAAGTGTGTATACTTGGAATATATTTTTTAAAATCATGTTATTTATCCTATTCCATATTAAAAAGAATTGTTTTTTTATGGGTAAAATGCTCAAGCATTGCTTCAAGAGAAGCTTCTTTCCCTATTCCTGAGGATTTCACCCCTCCATAAGATAAACCCGGTTGAACAACAACGTTTTGGTTTACCTGGACAAATCCAGCTTCTAATTGATGCACACCGAGTAAAGCACGGTTCAAATTATTTGTCCACAAAGTGGCTGCAAGACCATAGGGAGTGTCATTGGCTTGGGCAATCACATCATCAAAATCGGTCCAAGGAATAAGGGCAGTCACAGGGCCAAAAATTTCTTCTTGGCAGACTTGATGGGAATTGGGAAGGCCCGTAAAAAGGACAGGTTTTAAGAAAAGACCTTTGGCAAATTCAGGATCTTGAGGAAGTTCAGAACACTCATGAGCCGTTGCACCTTTCGTGTTTTTTCCTATTTCAATATATTTTAAAATCTTTTCATGCTGAATAGGAGAGATCACAGTACCGATATCCGTCTCAGGGTTCATGGGATCCCCTATTTTAAGGCCATTGAGCTTTTCTTTTAATCGCGCTAAAAATTCATCAAATATTGACTCATGCACAAAAATACGACTGGCGGCTGTACAACTTTGACCTTGACGCGTAAATCGCATACTGGACAATGCGCCTTGAACGACTTTTTCCAGATCAACATCCTCACACACAATCATGGGGCTTTTCCCCCCCAGTTCTAAGGTCACTGGAATAAGCTTTTCGCTCGAATTTTTGTAAATCGTTTTGCCCGTTTCAACCGATCCTGTAAATGTCATTTTTGCCACCTTGGGGTGACGCACAAGGGCTTCTCCTGTTGTCGGTCCATCCCCTGAAATCATATTCAAAACGCCGGGAGGTAAAATCGTGTTCATGATCTCAGCTGCCCTTAAGACGGCAAAGGGAGCCTCTTCAGCGGATTTAACAACGATTGTATTGCCCGCAACAAGGGCCGGGGCAACCTTTAAAGACATCAAAAGAAGGGGGACATTCCATGCAATAATCGCTCCGACAACCCCTAAGGGTTCTCGAATCGTCAAAGATAACATGGCATCACTAAAAGGGATTGTTTCTCCCTTGAGTTCGAGACCAAGTCCTCCATAAAACCGGAACGTATTTGTAAAAACCTTGGCTTCAACTTGGCTTTCCGTGCGTAGAGCTTTGCCGGTCTCAAGAGTCATGAGGCGCGCGAGCTCATCAGCGTGTTCTTCTAAAAGATCCCCACATTGGGAAATTAAACGGCCTCGCTTCGCAGCATCCATATGACGCCATTCTTTCTGCGCTTTCCAGGCTGCCTCAACCGCATCATTGACATCTTCCTCATGAGCTTCAGCGGCTTCTCCAATGACCTCCATCGTTGCAGGGTTATGGACAGGGAACGTCTTTTTGCTTTTAGGAGAAACCAATTTTCCGTCGATAAGAATTTTATTTTCTAGATGCTTTACAAGCGCAAGGGGCGTTAATGATGAACCCGGTACATTCGTAGACAAAGACATTAGTTCTTCCCTTTATATATATTTCAGAATGATATCCTCGTTATGAATAGAAACAAGGTGTTTTTCTGGATTGCTTCGTCGTTGCACTCCTCGCAATGACAGATAGAGGAGCCGTCATTGCGAGCGGAGCGAAGCAATCCAGTCTTTAAGAGCAACGGGCCCCGCTAAGACCCCATTTCTTGTTTGCGCTTTTTGCGATATTCTTCGATCAGCATCAGCTTACTCGGTTCAACATGATCAACAAAACAACGACCCCGAAGATGATCAACTTCATGTTGTATTAAACGCGCTAAAAATCCCTCAGCAATTCCTGTAACCTGTTGCCCATCAGGAGTATAAGCTGAATAGCGTATCGTTTTAAACCGAGCAACAGGCCCTGCAACCTCTTTAACGGAAAAACAGGCCTCATAGTCTGTATGTTTTTCTTGTTCCACGGGCTCATAGGTGGGATTAATCCAGATGGTTTTTGCCATTGTTTGAGTTAGATCTGGCCTCCATTTTTTGAGGCTAGCATCATCAGGAACTTCAAAGATAATGATCTGTTTAGAAAACCCAATTTGGGGGGCTGCAAGGCCTGCACAATTGTCTTCTTGAGCATATTTATCTGAAAGAATTCGAATAATTTCTTCGTCTTCTTTTGAAAGAGGAAAGGCAACAACTTCAGCAGGGTTACGTAAAACGCTCGCTCTTTTATCTTGAGGATCATCGAGATAAACGTAAGAAGGAAGATCAGTCATGGGTGCACATCCATTTTGAGTTTGAGTTTTTTTATTATGATCATCCCCTCCCATGGCCAGGGAGGGAGCAAAGCTTAGAAGAACTCCAAGAAGACAAAAGAGCTTATTACTCATTCTACTCCCCTTTTTCCAGAAACAACCTGACTCTCTTTACAATTTCAGAAGGGGGAGTTTGATGGTTAAAATGCGCCCGATAATGTCCATCCTTATCCATGAGGTAAATAAGAGATGAATGATCCATGAGATAATCATCGGTGCCAGGCTCGTCTGTGGCCCGTGCAGCATGAACGCGGTAAGCCTTGATTGCTTGATCCACTTCAGCTTTAGAGCCTGTTAGCATCACAAAATCCTTATGAAAATTTTGAGCGAAGGTCTGAAGTTGAGAAAGGGAATCTCGCTGGGGATCGATTGTAATAAAGACGGGTTGGATGGTCTTTGCTCCTCCTAGCGTATTCATCGCTTGAGTCATGTTATAAAGAGCCGTTGGACAAATATCAGGGCAACAAGTATACCCAAAATAGACCAACATGGGTTTACCTTTTAAGTCCGCATCCCGCCATACTTTCCCGTCCTTATCTACCAGCTGGAATGCTCCTCCAATCGTTGGTAAACCTTCCCGAGAGTTCGGAATATCCTGAGCAATAGCTACTGTATTGTGGGACTTTTCCGTCTGAACAACCCCTAAGATTGCAAAAAGTAGGACCGCAAATCCTATCGCCCCTAGCGTTAATAAATTGCGCTTTTTCCGGTGCATACTCCCCCCGTTTGTTAAACTTGCGAGGAAAGTATGCCATGCTTATCTGAAAACTTAAAGCCCCTCTCCTGCAGCCTTTCGAATCAAAGCATTTCCTTGGCTTACAACTTCATTAAGTGCTGTTGACAACCCTATCTTTCGAATTATGATGAGTCTTGTCATATAGAAAAAAAATAGCTCCATGAAAAAAAGAAAATTGATTTTATGTGCCTTCCTTCTTTACTTTAGCATGAACAGCATATCTCTAGCGGGAAACGGGTTTTGCTGCCCTTTGAATGAGGAAGAACGTCATTCTCTTCCTCATAAAACGGTTAGAAAGATAAAGAAAGCTAAAAGAAAGCACTCTCGTAAGTCTGAAGTGAGACAGATTCCAATGAGCTACCAAGGTCCAGCTCTCTCTCAAAAAGAAGCAAAAGCTTTCCATGAGGTCTGTATTTCAATTTATGCACCTAAGCTTATTGGCGAAAGAAAAATTTCTTTAACAAATTCCCAAGAAGAAGATACGCAACTTGAGTCTCTTCTCTTACCTACCTCTACCTTAAAAATAAAACAAATTGGCTTTTCATTGACGCGTAATGCACTCTATTCTGGTCATCCAACAAAGCTCTCCTATTTCGCTGAGGAGAAGGAGAAGACTACAATTCGAACGCAAAATTTAAAAGAACTGCATTTTATACTCACTGCGAAAAGGGATGAAAGCAGAAAAGTAATAGATTTAAAATGCAAAATGATGGTTACATTTAACGAAGAAAGTTAAGAAAGCTATCCACCCAATTTTTCTTTCAACAACTTGTTCA
>JAKBAL010000073.1:0-4673 GCA_021809225.1 Pseudomonadota bacterium
TGAGTTTGGAAAAACGAATTATGAATCCGATTATGTCACAACCGAAGATCTTCTTCCCACCGGCATTATTACTCAATACGTTATTGATGATGGTACAATCAAAATCCGCGGTATTTTAGATCGTATTGAACTTTTAAATAAAGATGGGTGTTAATATTATTACAAAATGGTATTGACAAATACTAAAATATGAATATATAGAAGGAACAAATAAATTAGCCTGATTCACGGATTACCTTGCGATCACGAAATATAGGGCAGACGAGAAAATGGATTAGTTAATTTTTTTGAAATATTGTTAATTAAATTTTTTATTTTTTTATTAAATAGGATGGTGTTGATATGAATTATTTTTCTAAAATTGCTTTAAATACATTAAAAGTATCTCTTTTATGCGGAATTTCTTTTACCGTTGCAGACCAAACGATGGCTGGCGCCCTATGGGATAGGGCTGTTGACGAAATGCGAGATACAACCGCTGGGTCGATTACAAAACTTAAAAACCTCTGCACAATTAAAAACATAGAATTAAAAGGAAAAAATCGGAACAAATGGGATGGCCGCCTCAGAAAAATTGCCGATGTCGAAGGAAATATGCAGACGTATTTCAAGCTCGAATCAGCAAAAGCCTATCTTCATGAAAAAACCAACTACAAATCAAAGAAGCCAGTATCTGGACGCTACTATCAGAAGCCTTTGGGTGAGACTACATCACGCAATACTGCCTTCACCTTACTGGAGTCAGGTAAGGATGGTAACCTGCCATATGGGCGTTCTGTAAGCCCCAACGCTCAATCCCCTCACGCCTTGTATAAAAAAGAGGATGCGCGAGTAGACTTTATAAGGCTAGCATTCGAGACTGGAAATGGCGAAAAATCCCAACGTGCAGCTCTACGTGTAGCTGAACAGGAGCAAGAAGAAGACTCTGAACTTTTAGCTGCCCTTCTTATGTCCGAAGGGGAAGTGGGTTTATCAGAAGAGTTAGTAGCCCGCTTAGCAGCGGAGGACTTTAATGAAATGGAGGCTGGTTATTTAGCAGCCCGCATTGCAGGAGAAGACGAAGAGTCTGAAGAAAAAGCAGCAAAACTGCAGGCCGAGTTCAGTAAAGAAGCCTCTGAAAAAGCAGCAGCAAAACTTCAAGCTAAATTCCGTAGAGAAGCCGAAGCGAAAGATAAGGAATCTGAAGCAGTAGCAGAAAAACTTCAAGCTAAATTCCGTAGAGAAGCCGAAGCGAAAGATAAGGAATCTGAAACTTTAGTAGTTCGTTCTCATTTAGAGGGTCAAATTATTGAGTTAGAAGTTAATTTGGCTACGCTAAAAGAAATGGATGTTGCTGATGAGGACCTAAAAGATCTTATGAAGGAGTTAAATGAGCTTCGAGATCAACTTAGGAAGTTTAACGAAGAGAACAAGCCTTCTGAAAATACGACGACAACGACGACAACTGTGAATGCAATAAATCCAAACCAAGGGGAAATTGATAGCCTTCAATTCCTTCTTGATCAAGAGGAAATTTCTGAGGAAGAATTTGCTGCTCTAGTTTCCACGCTTATGAATTAAATAGGAAGAAGGACGGGAGAGGATCCACCAATCCTCTCCTCTTGCCTTATTCGTGTCATTCTTGAGTTAGAAAAGGTTGATTTTTCGAAGGATTTCCTTTGTGAAGGAGAGGGAAAAGCTTACCATTTTTTGCCAAGGATGACCCCGTGTGGGGGAAGGAGTGATTAGTCCACATATTTTTTTGTAATTAATTTTTTTTATAAGGTGTTTTTAAATGTCTTTTTCTCTTTCGCATAAATTGAACGGCACTCTATTTCGAGCTCTATCAATATTTCTATTCACCAGCGTTCCTCTATGGGCAATGGAGGGGATGAAAGACGACGAAGCAAATATGTCGACCCCAACCGTTCAACAGAACAATCCAGACATTGTGGAGAAGAATCCAGACGTTATGGAGAAGAAAAGAAGTCGGCGGAGGAGAAAAAAAGGAAACCATTCTGCAAATCACCAGGAACAATCTGAACTGCAGCGAGGTAACTCTCAACAACAGTCTGTTAATAAACCCGAAGAAAGTCTCGAAGAAAAAATCGAGAAGGCAAAACGATTGTGTATCGAAGAATCTGAAGAAAGCATGATCAATGCGCTGAACATATTTGAGGAGGTGTTTGAGCTTTCAGGATTGACAAATAGAGAAGCATTAGATGGGTATCTAGGCATCTTACAAAGGATGACTATTTGCGAAAAAGATCTTGGACCTTTTTTTGTCTCTTTTATGACTGCTATGAAAGATCCAGATCAGTATATGAAAGAAAAAAAGTTATGTGCGCGTAATCATAAAATGCTAGAAGTAATGTTTGCTAAACAAATTATTGAAGACTGCGTTTCTTTTTTTGATTTATTATTCAAGGGCCTATTGATCAAGCGTTACGATATTGTTTTGTCTTCGTTTCTCGAAACATTGGTAGCTCATGGGCAAGAAGGAATAGTGCCTAATCTATTGATGAAATTAGCTTTAAAGGATGGCCATATGTCCTCCTCATGCTTCTTAAAGTATATCTATGCTATAAAGTGCCTATTGCCTAAAAAGAACTATGATAAAGTTATCCCTCTGTACCAAGAAATTTTAGATATTTTTAACTCTGAAATGAGTAATAAAAACAATAAATCTTTGATTTGTTCCGGTATGAATACGCAAAGCTCTATTGCGAGAGGCACTATTGATATTTGTAACATAGCGCGTGAATTAGGGGTAATGTATTTTGGTTATAAAAAAGATAAACAAAAAGCAAAAGATTACTTTAGCCAGGCGCTCAAAATAGCTTATGAAATGAAGAATTCTCTGCATATTGCCAAGTGTTCACATGAGTTAGCTTGTATCCACATTAGTTTATGCGATTACGAGGCATCTTTAAATCATATAAAAACTCTTATTGACCAAGAAGAACTGGTGTTAAAAAAAATTGGCGTCAAGCGTTCTTTTATTGAAAAATTATATATGGGTACGTTACAGAAATTAAAAAGAAAATCAGAGCTCGATAAACTACTTCAAGACAAGCAGAAGGCCGCTTTTAAAAAACGACTTCTTTTGGCTCAAAAAATTAAAGAAGCTCTTACTTTCCAGGTGAATTCTGAAAGGGCAAATCAGACGAAAATTGAAAAAAATACTTTACCTCGTCAAATAACTTCTTCCTTAAATAATGAAAATTCAACTTATTTTGATTCATTATCACATGTGCCAGATGAAGAGACCTTCACCCCTAAAAAAGAAAAGGTTAAGACACGAGGTGTTGCACGGTCGGATATCGAGCCTGAGTCTATAGAATCTGGTGAAAAAGGGATTCAAGAAATTATAACAATCGAAGATATCCTTGGTATACATGGCGGTCCGTACAAAACTTTTTGCAGTCTTTTTATAGGCATAGATGATGGGAAGGAAGATCTTAAAATTCCCTTAGCTAAAGTTGGAAAATTGTTAAATCGTCTTGGGCAAGATTCTGAGGCGTCAAAGAAGGAAGACTCTGGCGAAAAGGAGAAAGAATTTGATAAGAAGCCGAAGGGCTCTCAAGGAAAGAAGAAAAAACATCCCAGAAAGGCTTTTGACCGTGCGCAAGGGAAAGGTTCTCATGCAGGTGGAGCTATGTATTCAGAACTATTATTTGGAGAAGGTTCTGATTTAAAGAATGAAGTAATGACTTTTGCTGGTCATACATTTTTGAAGCGTTATCAAATTAAAGATTTAAGAAAAAGATTTGTTCAATGGAATTTATATCCAGTGTCTTTAAAACCAGCGTCTTTAAAAAAAGTTCTTCAACAAAAGTGATTAGTTGACTAGTACATTAAATCATTAATTTTGCCCCCCAGTTTCTGGCTTAGTCGGCTGTAAGTCTGGATAGAGTCTTTTAAGTTTTATGCGGGCATCGTTTGTTGTGAATTGCCAATTAACGGTACTTTCTTCTTCATTTCTCTTTTTACACCAAGCCCTTATCTCTCGGGTGATAGTTTCCTTATCTGCTATTCTGCGATCTAAGCACTGGCGACTCAAATGACTCAGCTCTATTTCAGCTATGTTCAGCCAGCTGCCATGCATTGGGGTGTAATGAATTTCTAGCCGATCCAAAATTCGCTTGGCCTCGTCTGGTTTGAAAGCTTCATATAGTGATGATCCATTGTGGGTGTTCAAATTATCCATAACCAGGACGATTTTCTCAGCATCTGCATAATCTACGTCAACCAGCTCTTTTATAAAATGTGCCCAATCTGTTTTCTTGCGTTGATCTGTAACCTTCAGCTTTCTCTTACCTTTTAAAGGCTCAACCCCCACAAAAATATTGACCGTACCATTGCGCTCATATTCCGTATCATATCGTTCAGGTTTTCCTGTCTGCATGGGGATTATTACGCGCGTTTCTTTCGTCAGCTGCTTGCTTGTTTCATCCATACAAACAACAGGGAAATCCTTATTGTATTCGCGTTTATAGACGTCTAAAACGTCCTCCATCTTACAAACAAATTCGGCATTCTTTTCAGGAGAAATACACCATTCTTTCTTCTGCCAAGGCTTTATAGCCAATTAACATGAAAATTGGGTGTTTAAATTTAAAAAATGGATTGCTTCGGAGCATACGCTCCTCGCAATGACGGCGGGGGGGATCGTCATTGCGAGGCCCCGTAGG
>JAKBAL010000073.1:4683-8447 GCA_021809225.1 Pseudomonadota bacterium
GCCGCGGCAATCCAGTCTTTCTTGTTTAGGTTCACTAAGAGGTTCTGGAAGAGCCAAAGCAATCCAATCCAGAAAACCCTAAGTTTCATTCATGATGAGTATAGTTCATTTTTTTTAGGACGCGGCCAACGGTTGATGCTGAAACACTTTCAACTATTTCCATTTCAACAAGCCTTTCCGATAATAGCTTTAAAGTCCACCGAGTCCTTCCCTCTGGAGCCTGAGAGCAACATATGGTGATTAAATGAGCCTCTTCTTCACCCTGAATAATTCGAGGTCGAGTTCTTGAATGAGGCTTGCGGGATAAGGCAGATTCCAAGCCTTCAAATACAAATCTCTTCCGCACACGCTTAACACTGGATTCGTTGACGTGCAATCGAACGGCAATTGCCTTATCTGTCGTTTTATCTGCACAATCAGCGTGTTCGCCTTCATCTGCTTCTAATAGAATACGAGCATGCAAGATCTTTGAGGCTGCGTGTTTCCCTGTTCGAGTGAGATTAACCAGATTATTTCGTTCATCTAATGTAAGTTTTACGATATACTTTTCCATGTGTGTCAGCCCATGTTGTTGTTTTTGATACACAACATACTAACACACAACTGCTGCCTTTCATATAGAGGGGCAAAATTAATGATTTAATGTACTAGGTTGTGCCCACTTTTGGTAAAAAATGAAACGATCCACGTGTCAGGTATGAAGAGTGGGGTGATTTGTCTTTATACAATCTCAAAAGTAGACACAATCTAGAAACTAGAATATGGTTTTTTATTTTTTAATATATGGTGATTTATAATGAGAATTAAGCAAGTAAGTTTATTAACGTTAGTTGTGCTAATGACCTCTTTGGCTCAACCCGCTAGGTCAATGGAAGCAGAAGAAACTCAGGACGGTCAATTTCTTATTACGTATCCTAATCCTAAGGGATTCCGACTCCGCCCTCCCTATTGGAGTCAACAGGATCGATTGTTAAAAGAACTCGATCGTTTTGTATCTGCTCTGTCTAAGAAAGAACAAAATAAAAAAGAGAAGGGAAAGGGAAAGGAAAAGGAAAAGGAAAAGGAAAAAGAACGAGAGGAAGACCACGACTCAAACTCCATAGCCACCCTTTCCTTTAATGATACGCCTGAGGAAATTCAGATACAGATTTTCTTTCATGCATTGACTGAAAAAGGCTTTAATACATTGGAGACCTTTTATAGTCTCATGAAAGTGAATAAACAAACTCATGCCATTTTAGCACATCCCTCCTTTTTACATCAAACTTTAATGTTAGCCGAGCCACTTTACCGCTTCGATTCATCAAGTTTTACGAGTGAGGGTGAGCTGAACCCTATAAAGGTGCAGGCTCTCTTTGTAGCTTTAAATCGAGTTGAGGGGTTTGCGTCTCAAGGAGATGTTAAGAAAGCAACGCAGGTTTTGGTTCAGACTTTATCTTATTTTCCTAATAGCTGTATCCTTCCTTATTATTTAGCTTCTTATAATTTAAGACAATCACACCTAATTTCCAGTACACTGCAGAACGAGCAGAAAAATTTCGTGATGGAAAAGATGGTGGCAGCCAAAGCTTTTTTTTCTCAATCTCTTCAAGAAGAAAAAAGAAATTCTTTAGATCTTTTTAAGTATGAAGCTTTCCTAAAGCTTTACTATGCATTACCAGATCAAAAAAATCCAGAAGATGAAAAGGAAAAAGGCATTGAATTAATATTAGCAAAAGCCAGAGCTATGGAACCCCTTGAGGAACTTCTTTTATCTATGGCTCAAGTAAGGCTGGTTATTTTGCTGAATCCTCTCTTAAAAAGCACTGACAAGGAAATTCACCTAAGTGAGTTCGCTCGTAAAGATGATTTACCTTCTCCATTTTTTCTTGCTGAATATTTTAGAACAGGCGATTTTAATACTTCAGAAAAAATCAAAACTGAATATACAGAAAAAGATTTTAATGCAGCTTTCAAATGGTACACAACCGTTAAGGACAATAAAAACAATCCTGATGCAAGCCACGCACTTTTTCAATTAGGGATGGCCTATTGGAATGGAACTTTTTGGGATGACAAGAAGATCTATATTCCCAAGAATGCGCGTAAGGGATTCAATTGTTTTACTAAAGCAGCTAAACAAGGCAGTCCGCCTGCACAATATCAACTTGCCAAATGCTATCTTAGAGGAGAGGAGGATACACCTATAGATGAGACTTTAGGGTTGTATTGGCTTGAAGAAGCTGCTCATAAAGGTCATCGGGATGCCCAATATGACTTAGGTATGCACTCTTCTCATAATAATCAGAATGACGAGGCCATCAGATGGCTTGAAAAAGCTGCAAGACAAGGTCATGAACAAGCAGCTAAAGAACTTGCAGAGCTTATTGAAAAAGTCGTTTTCTCCAAAGCCAAAGCCGGAGATTCCCACAACCAATATAAGCTGGGCCTTTTCTACCTATTAGGCCTTGGCGTCGATAAAGACGAAGCGAAGGGAGTTGAGTGGCTTAAGAGCGCTGCTGATAAAGGAGGCTATAGCCCAGCTCAATTTGAACTTTCTAGATGTCATCTGCAAGGCCGTGGCGTCCCTATAAACGAGATTTCAGCTTTTCAATTGTTTGAACGGGCCATAAAAAATGGCCACAAGCAAGCCTATCAAGAGTTAAATCAATACATTGAGACGAATCTTCTCCAACTAGCTAATAATAATAATAATAATACGTGGGCACAATATAGACTGGGTCTCTTTTATTTTTCAGGTTTAGGCGTTCCTAAAAATGAAACACTTGGCATTCAGTGGTTGGCTAAATCCTCTGATGGGGGCTTTGAAGTAGCTCAATATGAAATTGGCAGGCTTTATGTGCGAGGCCTAGTGGTGCCTAAAGATGAAGCCAAAGGCGTAGGATATCTTAACCTAGTTGTTGCTAATGGAAAATCCCGGTTGGAATCTGCTAGATATGAACTTGGCTTTTGTTATCTGCATGGAATAGGAGCTCAGCAAGACAAAATTAAAGGTCTAAACTTCATCTCTACGGCTGCTCTTAATGGGAATATTGATGCAAAAAATTACTTAGAAAAGATCAATATTCCCTAGGTTGTGTTGAGTGAGTTCAGATAGAAGTGAGACCAGCCTGTGAGGTAAGAGGTATGAGCTGAGCGCGCTCCACATATAGCGCTGTAGCGAAGCTCATCCCTCTTGCAAGCAAAGAAAAAGGCCTCAAGAATAGGAACATTACAACCCTATTAATGGAGGCCTTTATGCAAATAAGAGGATTGCACAAAAATGTTTATAAACCTCAGTTCGACATAAGAAGGAAATTTTCTGAGGTAATGAGATTGATTTTATGAAACGGCACATTAACTTTTCGAGGTTTAAAGATATAAGCAAGTAGACCTCCAAGAACATTAATTTGAAAATTCATGGGAAGTCTATGTCTTGAGTGATCTATATGTAATAGATTCTTTAGTTGATCAATAATTGTTTCTATCATCCCTCGTTTCTCAAGATAGTACTTTTTGATAGGCTCTATTATTTTTTCTTTCATATTTTTCTTTACCAGCTATTAAACTACAATCTCAGATAAGGTGGGGCTGCAGAGCCAACTTTATAACGAACGCAGTTTCTTTTCTGTCAACAATTCACGCCATTCTTCCTCAGTGTACCAAGCGAGGGGCTTGTTCTCTAATTTTTCAAGACGCTCCAAATCGCTCTTTTCAGTCTTTAATCGGTAATATCTGATGAAATTCCCAAAGTTTTTGCTTATATGAAAGGGAGGATGCTTAAA
>JAKBAL010000074.1 GCA_021809225.1 Pseudomonadota bacterium
GCAGCAGTACCTGCAAAAGCAGCAGTACCTGCAAAAGCAGCAGTACCTGCAAAAGCAGCAGTACCTGCAAAAGCAGCAGTACCTGCAAAAGCAGCAGTACCTGCAAAAGCAGCAGTACCTGCAGCAGCTAAACCAGCACCTGGAAAAGCAGCAGTACCTGCAGCAGCTAAACCAGCGTCTGTAGCAAAAGTAGCCGCAGTAACACCAGTTGCTAAGCCAGCACCTGCAAAAGCAGTTGCACCGGTAGCACCGCCGCCACCACCTGCAAAAGCAGTTGCACCGGTAGCACCGCCACCACCACCTGCACCACTCGCAGCAAAAAAAGCGCCGCCAGCTGTTGATAAATCAGCATCCACCAAACCTCAAGTCGGAAGTAAGGGTATGCCAGCGGCTCAGGATATGCTAGCGGCTGCATTTAAAGGTGGACGAGGAAAATTGAGGCCGGTAACCAAAAAATCTGCAGAAACGAGGCCAAATCAGCAAAAAGTGCAACCTCAGAAGGTCGCTTTGCGCAAGGTTTCAGAACCTACAGCAGCACCAAAGCCGGGGTCGACAGTACAACCTCAGTGG
The DNA here is from genome assembly GCA_021809225.1 of Pseudomonadota bacterium. Next base: position 571 of record JAKBAL010000074.1, read on the forward strand.
ATCGCGTTGCGCAAGGTCGTAGCACCAGCGCCGGTTGTTACTCCAGCGCCAAAGCCAGCAGCAGCAACGACAGTTGTTACTCCAGCTCCGGTTGTTACTCCAGCGCCAAAGCCAGCAGCAGCAACGACAGTTGTTACTCCAGCTCCGGTTGTTACTCCAGCTCCGGTTGTTACTCCAGCGCCAAAGCCAGCAGCAGCAACGACAGTTGTTACTCCAGCTCCGGTTGTTACTCCAGCGCCAAAGCCAGCAGCAGTAACGCCAGCACCGGTTGTTACTCCAGCGCCAGTTGTTGCAGCATCGGCACCAGCTGCGCCTCCACCACCACCGGCACCAGCAGCAGCACTAGCACCGGGAGCAAAACTAGCACCGGGAGCAACAGTTGATTTACTTGCCCAGATAAAAACAGGAGGCAATCCATTGAAGAAAGTAGCTACTTTTGTTCCTCCAGCAGGAGCAGGAGCAGGAGCAGGAGCAGGGGCTATTCAAGCTGCTTTGATCGCGGGGATGCAAAAAACCGGCGCTAAAACATCTGTACAAGTCAGTGCACCCGTTGTTCCTCCTACTCCTGAAGAGAAAGCAGCACTAGAAGCTAAAAACAAAGCAGTCCAAGATAAAATAGAAAAGGTGAGACTCGCTAAAGCTGCTAAAGAAGCTAAAGAGGAAGAGGACCGGCTTAAGGCCCTTGCAAATCCTGTGCCAGCTCCTCACCCAGCACCACAAGCGGCTCCAGTTGTTGATTCTCTAACAGGAATACCAGGAATACCAGGAGCACCACCAGCGCCAAAAGTTGGTGGGGCACCCCCTCCACCACCACCATTTATCCCTGTAGGCGCTCCACCCCCACCTCCAGGCGGTGCGCCAGCAGTAGTTAAACTTCCTGAGGATTTGAATAGAACTCTTGTATCTGGATTAGGCAAGCGGAGAATGGCAATGGGAGGACAGCTTCAAGATCTCAGAGACAAAGAAGATCGTCTAGTAACAAGTGGCTCAACAAACACTGAAAAACTTAAGCGGATCCGTGCAAGAATTAAGAAAATAGAAGATGATAATACTCCGTAAGCGATCTTAAAACTCTAAAAGCCCCTTCGGGGGCTTTTTTTTTGAGGGGTTGTTTTTAAGTGAGTGGGAAGATTTTTAAATAATCAACCCCAACTTTGGATAAGGTCTTTGTTTATATAAGTGAAAACAGAAAGTTATCGCCGTTCCGAGAAGCGTTTGCTTCGACCTGGTTCTTCCAGAGCCTCCTTATGAACTTAAGAAAAAAGACTGGATTGCTTCGTCGCTGTTGCTCCTCGCAATGACGATCTTCCCTACCCCGTCTTCCGGGCTCGAGGCTGGGGCTAAAGATTGCGAGGCCCCACAGGGGCAGCGGCAATCCAGAAACGAAAGTTCATTACTGCCTTCTCCACTCAAATGGTGGTGGTTCCTCGGCCTGCATTGATTAGCTCCTTATTCCAAGGCTCAGGTTAATCAGATACCTCCATGAGGTCATGTATGGTTCGGTCGGTGCTTACCTTTTTTTATGCGAAAAACATAGGTTTTTTCAACGCCTTCTCAATCATTTTCTTTTCTTTGAAAAGAAAGCTAGCAAAAGGGAATTTGAATTGCTATATCAAGTGTGAGGTGAGCTTTTCAAGAGGCAAAAGATCAAATCTATGACCCAAATGTCTACAGTTATGCCCAGCGTTGTAAATTCTAATTTTTGGGTAAAGTTGCATGACCCCGCAATTCGAGGGGCCATGTTTAAGGTGTGCTCATGTTTATGTTTTTCAGGAATTAATGGCTTTGTCCGTTATTTTACGCTGCTGGCGAAAGAAACAGGCCAGACGCCACTTCCTGCAACTGAATTGGCTTTTTTTGAAACCCTATTTGGGCTTCTTTTTATTCTTCCGTGGATTCTATCCACCGGTAAATCTGCTTTTAAGGCCACATATCCGCTTCTTTATATTGCTCGTGCATTTGCGGCTTCAATGGGTATTATTCTATGGTTTACGGCCCTTTCAAAAATGCCCATTGTTCAAGTGGTTGCTTTTAAATACGCGGCTCCTATCTTTACAATCTTAGGGGCTAAGATTTTCCTTGGAGAAAAGTGTGGATGGATGCGAGCCCTTGCCATTGGGACTGCCCTTTTTGGAGCGCTCTTTATCACAGGTCACGAACTCTTCAATGGAGAAGCTGACTGGACCGAAGTTGGCCTTCTGGCCCTTATTCCAATGGGAGCGAGTGCTTGTTATGTAGCTTCTGCGGTTCTTGCAAAAAAACAAGTTAAGAATGACATGCCCCAAACGGTTTGCCTTTATCTTTTTCTTCTCACGTTGCCAATTTTAGGGATAGGCGCATACTTCCAATGGGTAACGCCTTTCACTTGGCAATGGCCATATCTTATTGTGATGGGGAGTCTTTTAGCCGCTGCATATATTTTCTTACAACATGCGTATGTCATTGCAGATATCACATATCTTATCCCAATGAGTTTCACCCGCCTTGTTGCAGGAGCGGCTATTGGGACGATTTTCTTTAGTGAATGGCCAACTCTGTGGACAGGGGTAGGATCCTTCTTTATTCTTATAGCGACCATAACCCTTTGTAAGCATGAGGTCCAGCATAAGAAACTCAAGGAAACTTTACCCCTTCCCGCAGCAGCATGATGACCCCCGCCGCCACCTTTTGGAAGACGTCTCCCCATTTTAGGGGAGCCTTTTGGAAGGTAGCTTTCGTTTTATGCTTTTCGGCCATTAATGGGATTGTTCGGTATCTTTCCCAAATCGCAGAATCTATTGGGCAGGTTCCTCTTCCCGCTTATGAGATTGTCTTTTTTCAGTATTTATTTGGCCTTGTTTTTCTCGTTCCCTGGATGCTCCAAAATGGTCCGGAATCCTTAAAAACCCGCCATCCTTTCTTGCAATTTTGCCGTATTGGCCTTTCAGCAATAGGGGTTGTGTTGTGGTACAGCTCTCTCACCTATATGCCGCTCGCCCAAGCTGTGGCGTTGATGTTCCTAGGCCCCCTTATTACAGCCGTGGGAGCGCGTGTTTTTTTGAAAGAAAGTATGGGTATAGAGCGAAGATTTGCTATTCTCATTGGTTTTGTGGGGGGAGGGCTAATTTCCCAAACAACCTTTATTCCCGGAACATTAAGTTTAGGTGCTCTTCTGCCAGTTCTTGCTGCTACCTGTTTTTCAGGAGCAACGTTGATGATTCGGCGGCTTGCAAAAGATGACTCTCCTCAACTAATAGTAACCTATCTTCTTCTTTTTACAGCCCCAGTTCTTTTCATCCCAACTTTCTTTTATGGAGCAATGCCTGAACCATGGCAGTGGCCATGGCTTCTTATGATGGGAGGTTTGGCTGCGAGCGCTCATCTTTGCCTTAGCAAAGCCTATGCATCAGCTGAGGTCAGTTATCTTATTCCCTATGGACTTACAAAATGGTTTGCAAGTGCCTTGATTGGTTTAGCGGCCTTTGGCGAAATTCCTTCCGCATGGACCTGCTTGGGCGCATTTATCTTGATGGCTGCTATTATCTCTCTCAGTTACGGAGAGGCCCACAGGCGCGCGCGTAATACGCAGTGGGGCGTGTAACAGAGTTCAGAGAGTTTGAGTTTATAATAATTCACCATTCCCCTCCGCTCAGTCGAGTAGCCTGGAGCATTAGCTCCGGGCTACTCGACCGCACTTCTGTGGGGTGAGAAGTTATTATTGCAACCCTGATCCCTCGTTCTCCTCCTTTAAGTATGATCTAAAGAAAGCTTCATGCCCTCATGACTGGCTTTGAAACCCAACTTTTCATAAAAAGCCTTAGCATGGGGACGCCTTTTATTGGTTGTAAGTTGCATACTTTTACAGCCTCTTTCCCGCCCTAGCTCGATAGCTTTTTTGATCATCCATGTTCCAACGCCTTGACCTTGCACACGTTTCTTAACGTGAACGTTTTCGATATTTAATCGTTTGGATCCTTTGTATGAAAGGGAAGGGATGCAGGTGAGTTGGCATGTTCCCACAATTTCATCTTTATACTCAACAACCAAAAGGATTTGGTTCTTATCTTCTGTAATGTCTTGAAAAGCCTCATAATAGCTGGGGAGCAGGGGATCAGACAAAAATTCCCGCGTGATTCCGATTTCATCTTCATAGAGAAGCTGTACAATGTTGGGGACATCACTTGCGGTTGCAGGTCGTAAAGTGAGATGGTTAAGCATTCAGAAACTCTATGGATTAAGGAATTCAGATTATTATAGAGTGCAAAATTCATTTCATCCAAGGATTTTTAGAGAACTACTCACCAGTCCACCCAGGCGATGGCCGTCGTTTAGGATGCCTTCTTATCCCCTGAAGTCTCTAATATGTGATCCCGTCGCAGGTGCATGTGGAGGAGAAACCCTTCCTGCTCCCATTCCTATAATGATAGGAAGGCTAAAAGAGGCGATAACAGGACTACCGAAGAAGTACAGTCCGAACAAGGGTAAAAGTGTCGTTGTTGAAGTGAGAATGGTTCGAGAGGGGGGGGGGCATTAATGCTGTGATTAATAAGTTCCCCAAGTGGCATTTTCTTGAATTTTCGTAAGTCAATAATAGCTGTTTCGTTAAAGTGCCCACAGGCGCGCGCATAATACGCAGTGGGGCGTGTAGTCTCATGCCCTTGTTTAGAGTTTAGAAGTAATGAGTAAGCAAAGAGCGCGCTTCTAAGATCGATGCGCGCCTTTAAGATCGATGTGGTTCAACGGATGGGACGGACTCGATATACGGCCGCCCCATTTTTTGGGATCGGGTCTAATCCTGCGGAGTTATTACCAGTTCATATCCTTTTTTTGCACCGAGTGATTTTGCAGAAACTTTAAAAGACATTCCATCTTTTACATTTTCATATACTCGAGTACGATTTTCCAAATCTGGAAAGTATTTATCAAGAAGAGGATCTTTGCGTGCGTTATGATTAAAGCCAATAACTAGTTGATTGTAAGTAGCCCTCTTAACTTCTGGCTCAAAAGTTAGTTCTTTTCCTTGTTTAAGATCTCCTGATGAAACATAGGCATTTTTCCAAGAGCCATCCTCATCTTTATATTGTAAAGTGACAGTTAAACCAGTTGTATAACGAACACGAGTAGGTTTGTCTATAGTGTTTTCAACCTTTATAGTAGCATTTAATTCATTTGATAGTATAGCTGAAATAATAAAAAGTAAGTATGTTGATTTATTACAAAATTTTATAAGTCTTCTCATTTTATCCTCCAATTAAATTATATTTGTTTCCTTGAATTAAATGATATGTGAATTTATTTAATAAAGAGTTAAATTTTTTATGATTTTTTTTATCTGGATAAGTGGCTAGAACAGACTGGTGTACCCACCATACATTTTAAGATTAAGTATCTTTATGGTTTTAGATGTAAGCAAATGTTAAATAGGTAAAAAAACCTATCATTTTTAAGCCTTATTATTCTCCGAATTTTCCAGGATGTGATCCCGTCGCAGGTGCATGTGGAGGAGGAGAGGGGCTGAGACCGTAATAGATGAAACCGTTCCTGCTCCAATTCCTATAATGATAGGAAGGCTAAAAGAGGCGATAACTGGCCCCCCAAAGAAATAAAGTCCTAGCAAGGATAAAAGCGTCGTTGTTGAAGTGAGAATGGTTCGAGAGAGGGTTTCATTAATGCTGTGATTAATAAGTTCTCCAAGCGGCATTTTCTTGAATTTTCGTAAGTTTTCCCTGATTCGATCATAAATCACAACCGTATCGTTAATAGAATAAGTAATCGTAATCAAGAGAGCAATAATAGCTGTTTCGTTAAAGTCAAATTGAAAGACGGCAAAAAAGCCAAGCACAATCAAAGCGTCATGGGCGAGAGTTATGACGGAACACACACCAAATTGCCATTCAAAACGAAACCAGATGTAGACGAGCATGGCAACCAAAGCCCAAATAATAGCATAAATTCCGTTCCTGATGAGGTCTTCGCTCACTTTTGGTCCTACGGTTTCAACACGTCTGTATTCGACACTTGAGCCAAGTTTTTCTTTGATTTTGTTGAGAGCAATAAGTTGTTCTGCTTCTCCACCAGCCTGGCGTTCCACACGAATCAAGACATCGTTGGGGCCGCCAAATTCTTGAAGGGTTACTTCTCCCTGAACAACATCATTGAGATCTGAACGCAATTTAGCTGTATCTGCAGGCCCCTGCGTTCGAACTTCCAGCAAAAGGCCACCTTTAAAATCGATACCGTAGTTAAAACCAAATGCAAAGATTGAAATTAAGCATAAGGTAGCAATGGAGATCAAAACACCAAAGATGATGTTCTTTTTTCCAACAAAATCGTAGTTCGTATCATAAGGAATAATCTGTAAACCCATGGGAGTCCTCTCTTTAAATGGGAAGCCGGGTTGGACGTCTCCATTGAATCCACCACGCAATAATTTGTTTGGTGAGCACAATGGCTGTAAACATCGAAATGATAATCCCGAGTGAGGTAGTAACGGCAAACCCACGGGTTGGACCGGTTCCAAAATAATACAATATCCCTACCCCAATCAGAGTTGTGAGATTGGAATCGACAATTGTTGTGATGGCTCGGCCATAGCCGGCATCAATCGCACTGAGCATTTTTCGCCCCAAACGCAATTCTTCTTTAATGCGTTCATTGATAAGAACGTTCGCATCAACGGCCATTCCGATTGTCAAGGCAATACCTGCAATTCCAGGGAGAGTGAGAGTGGCATGAGTCACAGATAGGGCTGCAAAAAGAAGAATAAGGTTGAAGATGACAGCAATATTCGCAACGAGCCCGAAGAGAGAGTAGGCGACAAACATAAACGCGGCCACCATAATAATGGCAATAATTGTAGCGTACTCACCTGAGGCAATGGAATCTGCTCCAAGGCCTGGACCCACGGTGCGTTCTTCTATAACGTTGAGGGGCGCCGGAAGGGCACCAGCACGCATAAGAAGGGCAAGATCTTGAGCTTCTTGAACAGTAAAACTTCCTGATATTGTGCCTTCTCCCCCCAAAATAGGTTCATTAATATGAGGGGCACTAATGACTTTATTATCCAAAACAATGGCAAAAAGTCTTCCGACATTGTTTTTTGTTGCATCCCCAAATTTTTTGGCTCCGAGAGAATCAAATTTAAAATGCACAATAGGCCGATTAAATTGAGGGTCAAACCCAGGTTGGGCATTAACAAGATTTTCGCCACTGACAATAATTTGCTTTTTAACGGCATAATAAACATCTTTGGCATGGTGATCTTCTTGGGAAGGCAAAATATCAACGCCGGGGACTGTTTTTCCTGGTTCTGCTGCAATGGACGTATCTACAAATCGAAACTGCAACTTTGCTGTTTTTCCCAAAAGGTTTTTAATTCGGGTTGGATCTTTAAGACCGGGAAGTTGAACGAGGATACGATCTTCTCCTTGTCGTTGAATCAAAGGCTCGGACGTTCCCAATTCGTCAACGCGTCTACGGACAATTTCAATGGATTGAGCTAGAGCAGACTTTTTTCTCTCGTCTATGGCTGCTTGAGATAGGCGTAAAGTGAGTTGTCCTTCAGGAGTTGAGGTTACTTCAAGGTCATGATCTGCTTGTTTGAGAAGAGCAATCGCTTTTTCGGATTCAGCAGGGTTGCGCAATGTTAATATAACAAAGTCTTTTTTAGGAGAAAGTCCTGTGTATCCAATCCGCTCTTTGCGAAGGATGGTGCGTGTTGCATCGGCTAGGCTATTCATTTGCTCTTTGATAGCAGCGTCAAAATCAATCTCAAGGAGCAAATGGGCACAAAAATAAAAATAACGGATAAGAAAAAATAAAGAATGAGCATAGCATAGAAGCAATAGTACGAGTTGTTTTTTTTTTGATGAGTTGTGTCTGACAAATAAAATCCCTA
>JAKBAL010000075.1 GCA_021809225.1 Pseudomonadota bacterium
TGGCCCTACTTAATCCTTGAAACCATCCTTAAAACGACGGCAAGTAAACCGCAGCCCTTTCCAACTTCGAAAGTCCATTATCCAAAAAAACCATGGTCTTTCCCAAATCAGGACTATCATCCGTAAGCCAGGTTCGAAGGGTGAGAAGGTAAAGAGCCATCAACCCTTGCGCGCGCAAAATTCCAGCAATCCCTCGCGGATTTAAATTTGCGGCTTCCAGCATCCAAGTCATGGATGAAAATCCGTGGCAGGCCAGCGTCGGGGCATCGGTGGGAACGAGAGTCCAATCGTGCCAAAAGTTTTTGATGATAGGCTTATAGGGGAGGGCGACATCGAATCGAGCCATAAGAATTTCGAATAAGGTGTCTTTGGGTGATAAATTTTCGGAAGAGAACGCTGTAATTTTAAGAACTTTCTCATCAATTTTACGAAACAGATGAAGCATGATATCCGAAGGGGTTGAGAAGTGCTTATGAAAAACATCAAGAGAAATACCAGATTCCTGTGCTGCTTTTGCAAAGGTAAAGGCTTTCCATCCTTCCCTTTCGATTATACCCAAACAGGCCTTAAAGGCTTTTTCTTTCATCTCCCAACTCTCTTGCGCGGTTATATGCTGCTTTTATGGCAGATTCCATTATAGCATGAAGACCTCTGGTTTCAAAAACCTTAAGTGCGGCTGCCGTTGTTCCTTTAGGACTTGTCACCTGCTCGCGTAATATGTTTGGAGGTTCATGGGATGTGTGAGCGTAAGTTGAGGCGCCCCAAAAGGTTGAAAGAGAAAGATCCATCGCTGTTTTCTTGTCAAATCCCAGAGACTCGGCCGCAAGAGCTAAGGATTCAATCAGATAGAAAACATAGGCTGGTCCTGATCCAGAGATAGCGGTGATTTTGTCGATGTCTTCATCTGATTTTACCCACGGGCACAAACCCAGTCCTTCAAAGATGAATTCGGCAAGTTTTTTTTGGTCTTTTGTGACTTGGGCGTTTGGTAGAAGGGCTATGACACCCTCATGGATGCTGACGGGAGTGTTGGGCATAGCGCGAATCAAAGAAAGAGGTGGGGCGAGAAACTCTTCGTAAAACCTCAATGATTTTCCCGATACCACAGAAATAAAAAGAGAATTGAAAGGCTTATAAAGGGGAAGAATATCCTCTAACATGAAAGGCTTGACCGCAAAAACAAGGATGTCTGGTTTTTGGGGGAGCAATTCTGGGGAAGGAAACCACTGAACCCGTAGATCTTCCAGAAAGGGGTCAACTTTTTCACGATGGGGCGCAATAACCCAGAAGGCCTTAAAGCGTTCTTTTGAATCAGGAAGGGTTAGCCATCCCTTGAGAAGAGAAGATCCCATAGCGCCACACCCAACAAGAGCAAGAACTTGCCCCATTATGCTTCTCCATAGGTATCCAACATGGCTGCCATCAGGGCGTCCTGGGGGGTCTTTCCTCCCCATAGGACGAATTGAAGGGCGGGATAGAGGCGATCGCATTCTGTGACGGCGGCGCTTAAAATTTCTTCCATTTGTTCAATGGTGGCTCCGGGGTTGCCTCGTAAGGTCAAACAATAACGAAAAGCAGGGAGGACTTCTTCGGGAGAGATTTCAAAATGCCCCAGTATCATTCTTGTATTTAAGGCACAAAGCAAAGTTTCTACGTGGTTAACTTTATCCAAGGGAATTTTAATATCAATCAAGGCACTGAGTATCAGACATTCTAAATCCTGGCGCCACATCGCAAAAAGGCGATAGGTACACCATCTTCCTTCAACTTCAGCCCCAATTTCACTTTCACCGGTTCGGTCATAATTCCACTCAAATTGGAAAAAAAGTTCTTCCAATAAGCTAATGGGTGAAGAATAGGGAAAGTAATTTTCCTGGGATTTGGATTGCATACTCAAAACTCATCTCTTGTTAACTTTAGAGATCATAGCGCTAATATTGGAAAATTGCATCTGTTTTTATATTTTTGCTTTGTCTTTTTTATTTTTTGATTCCCTCTACAAGAAAAAAATTTCCATTGCGTTTCAGAGTTGACTACCTTAAATGTGGATAGCGGTGTGAATGCCAATAACCTTAACATCGTGAGAAATTCCATGAAATCTTTTACGCCTGAGTTTATTACTGCCCTTATTAAAGAGCATAATGTGTCATTTGTTGATTTTCGTTTTACTGATTTTCGCGGAGCGTGGAACCATATAACCCTCCACGTGGATGCAGTAGATAAAGATGTGTTAAACGATGGCATTATGTTTGATGGATCTTCCAATGCGGGGTGGAAAACGATCGACGATTCCGATATGCAAATGAAGCCCGATCTTGGGACAGCCGTTCTCGATCCTTTTGCAGCCCAGCCCACACTTATCCTTAATTGTGATATTCTTGAACCGCTTTCGGGAAAATCATATAGTAGAGATCCCCGAGGCGTTGCGAAGCGAGCAGAAGAACACCTCCGAGACTCTGGGCTTGCGGATACTGCCTATTTTGGTCCTGAAGCTGAATTCTTTATTTTTGATGACGTGCGTTATGATGTGAGCATGCAACACGGCTTTTATTACCTGGATTCGGATGAGGCAGAGCATAACACTGGCCGCATAGATCCCCAAGGAAATCTGGCTCATCGCCCGGGTGTGAAGGGGGGATACGTGCCCGTTAATCCCGTGGACCAGCTTTTTGATATGCGATCGGAGATGCTCTCAACTTTAAAAGAAATGGGGGTTGACGTTGAAAAGCACCACCATGAAGTAGCCCCTGCTCAACATGAACTTGGATTCAAATTTAATACATTAACAAAAACAGCAGATCACTTACAAATTTATAAGTACGTCATTAAAAACGTTGCACGTATGTATGGAAAAACAGCAACCTTTATGCCTAAGCCTATTCACAATGATAATGGTTCTGGCATGCATGTGCATCAATCTTTGTGGAATAAGGGGAACCCCCTTTTTGTAGGGGATGCGTATGCCAATCTGTCTCAGGAAGCTCTTTATTATATAGGTGGACTTATTAAACATGGGCATGCGCTTAATGCCTTTACGAATCCGACCACAAATAGCTATAAACGGCTCGTTCCAGGCTATGAGGCTCCTGTAATGCTAACGTACTCTGCACGTAATCGATCCGCAGCAATCCGCATTCCTCATACGCCAACAAAGAACTCTAAGCGCATTGAAACGCGTTTTCCTGATGCAGCGGCCAATCCCTATATGGCCTTTTCTGCGATGTTGATGGCAGGCCTTGATGGAATTCGGAATAAGATTCATCCAGGAGACCCTCATGAGGTTAATCTTTATGATCCTGAAGTTTCTCGGGGAATTCCCCAAGTTGCAGGGTCTCTAAGGCTGGCTCTTGAGGCCCTTGATCGGGATCGGGAATTCTTGAAGGTCGGAAACGTTTTTAACGATGACCTTATTGAAGGATTTATTGACTTAAAACGAGAGGAGGCGAACGCTCTTGATCAGACTCCTCAGCCTATTGAGTTTAAGATGTATTATGGGGTATAATGTATCGAAATCTAACAAAAAGGTAAACGAATTTGAAAAAGTTAGGGAAAATCCTCTTTCTTATTAGTTTCTTAAGCGAGGCAAATGCTGGTTTTATAGAAGTTTCTACGGGAGAGGAGGCGCGGCCTGGAACGATCGGCACTATTCGGCCGGATGAACTCCAAAAAGAAAAAGTGAAGGAATCTTTCATTGACCCCACAATAATAGGACCCTCTTCTTCTAGCAGAAACGAAACATCCGCTTCTCCAGGTGCGGGGCGCCGATCTCTTGATTCACGCTATTTAGAAACGCAAATTCTTTATTCCGTTCCCAATGTTCCTTGGTGGGAGAGTTGGTGGCTTTCAGTCACCGAATGGGTGTTTGGGGCTGCTTCCTAACAACACATTCATCCTTATTCTTTTGGCACGGGTCGAGGTTTACGATTTTCATCAATAGCCACAAAGGTAAAAAGTCCTTCCGTAACTTTGTGGATGCCTCCATTCTCAGGACGTCGGACCCAAGCTTCAACACTAATCTGCATTGAAGTTGAGCCTGTTTTTACGATATCGGCGTAGCAGCTGACTTCGTCTCCTACAAAAACGGGGCGAAGGAAAGACATTTTATCGATGGCAGCAAGAACGACTCTCCCTTTAGAAGTATGGATTCCCATCGTTCCACCCGCCAAATCCATGATGGAAACCAACCAACCTCCAAAAATATCACCACTTGGATTGGCATCTCTTGGCATAGCGATCATACGCAGAGTGAGCTGTTCAATGGGGGGTGGGGTATCGGTCATAAGTTAGGTCTCCTTAAGACAAAGTATAAACTAGAATTGATCTTAAAATCAAATTTTTCAATGCCCCTTCTTAACACCCGACGTTTTTATTTATCTCTCGCTTTCATCTCACACTCGTCATTCCCACGAAAGCGGCTATTCGAAAAAGCAAGTATTTTTGCGGGACGTTTTTTTGCTGCGTTTTTTTAATGCAACCACATGTGGTAAGATCTCCCTTTACCAATGAGTTGTCTTAAATTAAGGTAAGAAGCAGATAATGGAGTCGAAATATGTCAGATTTTTTTAAAGAACTTGAAGAAGATATTCGCGAAGAGCGTATGCTTAATCTATGGCGTAAATATGGAAACTATATTATTAGCTTAGCAGTGGCCATTGTGATTGGAACGATTGTTTACACAGCCTGGAGTTATTTCAAGCATCAAAGCAAGTTACAGGCACATGTTTCTTTTTCAGACGCTGTAAATCTTATGAAACAAGGAAAAAATGGGGATGCTCTCAAAGCTTTTCAAGATTTGGCCTTGAAGGGCGGAGGATATGGCAAACTTTCTCAACTTTATGAAGCAGCCCTTCTTCCCAATCCAGAGGCTCTTTATACGAAAATCTCTGAAGAAAATGCCTCGGATCCTGCTTTGAAGAATTTGCCGATACTGTTAAAAGCGTCTCGTGACCTAGACAACCCTAAAATCTTAGCTTCTCTCGAGTCCTTAACCGCGCCTAATAATGCGTGGGCGCCTCTTGCGTATGAGCTTTTAGCTTTTAACAATTTGAAAAAGGGAGACCAGGTAAAAGCTGCTACGCAATATATCAAGATCTTGAAGGAGTCTTATTCCACTGCTAATGAGCAATTGAGAGCCAGTCTTATGCTTTCTCAGATGGATATCCCTCCTTACATGTTGGAGGGAGAGTTTAAGAATGGTACTCAACCATGAAAAAACAGTGGGGATGGGTGATTGCAGCAATGGCTCTTGCTGCCTGCGATGCTAAAAAAATACCAATTACGGGCACGCGCATTCCCGTTGTTAACTACGAAAACTCCGTTAGAGTTGATGAGGACACAAAAGACACAACGATAGTTCTTCCGCTCTCAGAAATGGGACGAGATTGGCAGCAAGTCGGGGGTGGGGCTGAACATACCATGGTGCACGCTTCTCTTAAAGACACACTTTCTCCGGAATGGACCATTTCCATTGGATCAGGAAATGGATCGGGACGCTTTTTGTCTTCACCCATCGTGAATGAAGGAGAGCTTTATGCTTTGGATACCGCGGGTCAGGTGACTGCTCTTCAGACATCTTCAGGTGAGGTTCTTTGGAGTATAGATGTTTCTCCTGAGGGACACGGTGGGTCCATTATTGGTGGTGGCCTTGCCTATGGAGCAGGGAAAATTTTTGTAACGTCCCCCCAGGCGGAAGTATTGGCGCTTGATGCTAAAACGGGCAAAATTCTCTGGCGCCATTCAACACAAAGTCCCGTTCGAGCAGCTCCTACTTTCTCAGAGGGGCGTGTTTATGTCTTAGCGATCAGCAATCAACTAGATGTATTGGACGCAGAAACTGGAAAACGCCTTTGGGATCATGCTGGCATAACGGAACATGCAGGTCTTCTTGGAACGGCAAGCCCAGCCGTTTCCAAGGGCGTTGTCATCGTGACTTATTCCTCAGGTGAAATATTTGCCCTTAAAACTGAAAATGGGCATCAATTGTGGACTGAAACCTTAACAACTACACGACGCCCAGATTCTCTCTCTTCCCTCTCTCATATAAGGGCTTTGCCCGTTATTGACCAAGATAAGGTTATCATTATTGGACATAATCAGAAAATGGCGGCTTATGACTTGCGTCGCGGCGAAAGGGTGTGGGAACGAAATATTGGTGGCACCCGTACGCCTGCCGTTGTGGGAAGTTTTATTTATATGATCAATTCTCACAATGAGCTTTTATGTCTTACTCGTGATTACGGGCAAGTCGTATGGGTGAAAAAGCTGGACTCGGATCTTGAGCATCCTTACAAAGTTATTTGGGAAGGACCTCTTGTTGCTGGGAATAAACTTTATTTAGTGAATACAAAAGGAGTTCTCGTGGCTTTGGATCCATCTAATGGTGAGACCTTTTCAGAACGCCTGCTGAATTCCTCTATTTCATTGCCACCCATTGTGGCCCATGAGACCCTTTATATTCTGATGGATAGTGGAGAGTTGACGGCTTTTAGGTGATACCATTTCGCTTGTCTCCAATGAGGGAGTCAGACTTCGGACTCGGGGTGCTCACGTATTTGAAAATGACTCGTTATTTCATGGCTGCACCAGTAGTTACAAATCTTTCATAGAAAATACAAAGACGCCCCTTGAAATTTTTTGTTAATATATTACATACATGATATCTTATTTGAATTTAATTTTTATATTTTAGGGGTGTCATTATATGTATTTTCAAAACAAAAAGAGACTATCAATTTATAGCCTTCAATTATCAACCTATAGCTTTATCTTAGCTTGCACAGTTTCTTGGCAAGCCTTAGCTGTTCAAACTGTTTTTGACCCACAGGATGAAATAATAAGGAATACGCGAACAGGTCAAGGCCTGCAAAGAGACATTGGGGACTTGAAGGCTAATTCCCGCAAAAAACTAGAGTCCTTAAATATGGATTTTAGGGGACTTACCAGCGTTCAGTTGTTTGGAGAAGACGATCCAGAAATATTGCACGCCGTAAATGACTTAGGCGCTCGAGCCCCCAGGAAAGACCAAATGAGAAAGGGACATTCAAAGTGTGGCTTCAAGAAACCAATTTTAGCGGCAACTTGGCGGCAAACATTAGGCAAATTAAAAAATGATCCTCAAATGGGTAACAAAGTAGAAGCTCAACTAACATCTAGTAAAGTTTATGATTACAGTCCTTTTAATTTTTCTAATCATGCCTCCCGCTATGCAAAGACGAAGGTTAGACTAGAGGATTTAGATACTGTATCAGCTCTCATTAAATATAAAGCTTTAGGAAAGAATCCTGTAGGTCTCAATTTCGCCAATTGTCATGATCCTTTAGGCGGCCTATTGGATGGTGCATCAGCTCAAGAAGAATCCCTTGGAAGAACGACTGATTTGTTCCCTACAACGACTATTCTTGCTAAACACGGAGCTTATCCTTTTCCTGAAATGGGTGGTATTTATATTCCCAAAGTGAATATTCTTAGAGATAATCAATATAATTTTCTCCCTCAATCAGTTGAAACCTCCATCATATTTTCAGCAGCCTATCGCTGTGATGGAACTCCTAAAGCCGATAAACCCAACAGCAATAAAACATATCTAAAAAATACAAAAAGAAAGATAGATAGCCAATTTCAGATGGCAATTCTTCATGGTCATGACGTTTTTGTTGCAGGAGCTTGGGGGTGTGGCGCCTTTAAGAACGATGCGAATGTGATTTCCAAAATTTACTTAGAAAAAGCTAAAAAGTATACTGGATATTTTAAGAAAATTATTTTTGCGATTCCTGGAGGAGCAGCAGGGGTAAACGCTCCTTTTGCCCAGCTCAATAACCAAACCTTTTTAGCTCAGAGGGCACCACAAGCTGTACCTCAGCGGGCACCACAAGTTGTACCTCAACAGGTACCGCAAGCTGTACCTCAACAGGTACCGCAAGCTGTACCTCAACAGGTACCGCAAGCTGTACCTCAACAGGCAACACAAGCTGTACCTCAACAGGTTGTAATTCCTTGGCAGCCCATTGCGGCACATGTAAAGCCATTGGAGAAGTTCTTTGATAAACCAATTTTAGATTCAGCTGAAATTAATTTTACAAAAGCAACACTTGCACAAATACCCCAGGGGCAGTTTCATTTACTTGAACAGTGGGGCAGTGATATGCAAATTAAAGCGAAAAATATCCATATTGATTTGAAGGGAGGAATGAAGCACTCTCTTTTTGGTGAACTTTTGCTTGGAATAAATAACTCTCCTGCGCCTTCTGTGCAGCCAGCTCCTGCGACTCCGGCAGTACCGGCAACGACTGCTCCTAAACCAGCACCAGCGCTAGCAACGGCTGCTCCTAAGCCAGCAGTAGTACCAGCTGTAACGCCAGCAACGACTACTCCTAAGCCAGCAGTAGTACCAGCTGTAACGCCAGCAACGACTGCTCCTAA
>JAKBAL010000076.1 GCA_021809225.1 Pseudomonadota bacterium
TTTGCTTAAGGACCCTATAGAGGATTAAAAGAACGGCATTCATAGGAACCTCTCTTCGCATGTTGTTATTATACTTTAATATCAAGGATCAACAAAGAGGTAAATTAGGTTCTTTCTTTGGCTTCTCGTTCTCAGGGTCCTAGCCTATAAACAAAAATCTTTTCAGAATAAAAAACTGTAAAAGTATTGAATTTTTTTAAATAATTTTTATTTCTAAATAAAAATTATCTTTATATTGAGTATAAGTAGTTAAATTCTCGCTACCCTTCACTTTTTTAGAAGATAACATTTTGAGCACTTTCTAGGAGGTATAGGACGGTCTGAATGGCTTCAGTCACTGATTGAGCGACTAGAAATTGAAAGTTAATCAATCCTTGTTTAAAAACTGAATAAAGAGGGCACCCCAATGTTTTTTCAAGGGTATGTTATCTCCAAAAAGAGTGACGGCGAGTAAAAAACGTGTCAAAAAATTTGACAAAAAAGTACAATTATATACAATTGTTTTGTGGATAACATTATAATCTAAGGGAGAGCATTATGATAAGTAAAAAAATAGGTCGTTTAGCAGTTTTACTTGGTACACTAGCATTCTCACAAAACGCATCCGCGTTGTGTCAGCTAGCTATGAATGACATGCAAACATTAGTTACTACACATGAGGCCAATGGTTGCATACTCATAAACTATAATCGCCAAACACCTGCACAGGTAGCCCAAGGAATAGAGAATTTTCTTAATCAACATAATGGTTGGAACTTTCAAATAAACGCAAGTGCTGACAGACCAGGCGATACGCATTTTTCAATTGTTGCAACCAATGCTGGGAACCCAGCAGGGGACGTTCACAGCTTTGATATGCAACCTAATATATGAATACCCTCGATACACATCACTTTTAGGAGATAACGTTTGGACCGCATTCCAAGGGGTAGAGGGCTGTCTGAACGGCTTCAGTTGCTGAGTGAGCGAATAGAAATTGAAAGATAATCAACTCTTGTTTAAAAACTGAATAAAGTGGGCAACCTAAATTTTTTTACAAGGAACATTGTCATTTTGTCTCATCAGATAAGCAGTCAATAATCCAAATTCCAGGATAATCAGGAATAATCAGGAGAAAAGCAAGCCCCTCTGATCAGGGTCACCTCATGAAAAAAGCTAGATAATATATTGAAGAAATGAGAATATCTTTGATGAGCAAGCTTATGGTGTAAAGACTTTGTGTGCGAGGAGAGGGAGGAAGTCAGACATCAAAAGATAGAGGGACAGAATGAGAAGAATCTGAACGCTTCTTTGCTTAAGGACCCTATAGAGGATTAAAAGAACGGCATTCATAGGAACCTCTCTTCGCATGTTGTTATTATACTTTAATATCAAGGATCAACAAAGAGGTAAATCAGGTTCTTTCAGTTCAAAAAAAGCGTCTCTGCTTATGAAGTTAAAAAATCAGTTTAATGTAACTTATAGAACATTTTCAAGAACATTTAGGTGAATTTTAAGGAAAAGCTGAGACTTTGATGATTAATATCCATCTTCCATGAAAGAGGTTTAAGATTTTTTGGTAAAGCCTCCCACCTGTTCCTTAAGAACCTTGGGTCGAATGGGTTTAACTTCTCCTGGGGCAAGGGCTCCTAGCTGAAAGGGACCATAGCTAACACGGATCAGGCGGCTAACGGGCCACCCCAAAAATTCAAAAACCCGACGGAGTTCGCGGTTCTTTCCTTCTTGGAGGCTGACGGTGAGCCACGCGTTATCCCCTTGCTGGCGATCAAGCGTTGCCATAATAGACCCATAGTGAATTCCTTCAATGGTGAGGCCTTTTTCAAGTTGTTTTAATTCATTTGCATCGACATGCCCATGAACACGGACGCGATAACGGCGTACCCATCCTGTTGAAGGAAGTTCTAAATGTCTGGCGAGTTCGCCATCATTGGTAAGTAGCATCAGTCCTTCACTGTTTAAATCAAGGCGTCCTACGGAAATGACGCGCGGGAGGTCTTTGAGAAGAGCTTCAAAAATGGTGGGTCTACCTAATTCATCCTTATGGGTTGTGACGAGACCTTTGGGTTTATAATACAACCACATACGAGTTGCTTCGGCTTGCGGTAGGGGCTTCCCATCAACAATGATGTTGTTTTTTGCTGTCACACAAAAAGCAGGACTTTCTAAGGTTTTTCCATCGACGCGGACGCGTCCTTCAAGAATCCAGACCTCAGCATCCCGCCTGGAACATAAGCCTGCACGCGCCATCACTTTGGCAATGCGTTCGCCCTTATCCATGAGCGGCCTCAATGAAAGCCTTAAATATCGTTGCTTCTTGCGGAGTAACATTAAATTCAGGATGCCATTGAACGCCAAGGCAGAATTTATACTTTGGCGCCTCAATGCCTTCAATGATGCCATCTGGGGCCGTTGCATTAACGATAACGCCTTGACCCAGATCTTTGACGGCTTGGTGATGAATACTATTCACTGAAAGGCCTTCTTTCTCAATAATGTGATGAAGCAGTGTATCTTTAAAAATTTTTACTGTATGACACGGTTCATGACGGATGTCTCCTTTATGATGGTCAAGACTTTCAAGATGTTCATCAGGAATATGTTGAATGAGCGTTCCACCGAGGGCTACATTGATCAGTTGTTGCCCCCCACAAATTCCTAAAACCGGCATATTTCTTTCAAGGGCTGCCCGTGTGATTTTCATTTCAAAATTCGTTCGTTGTGGTTTAATCATGACGGTGGGATGACGTTCTTGAACGCCATACAAAGCAGGATCAACGTCGTGCTCCCCTCCTGTAATGAGGAGGCCGTCTATCAAGGAAAGAAAGTCCTCGACAAGATTGAGATCGTGAATAAGAGGGAAGGGGATTCCGCCTGCATTTGCGACGGCTAAACAATAATTTTCTCGCAAGGCATACCAAGGGTATTCTGAATAGCCACCGGGTCCTCGCACATCAAACGTAACACCAATGAGGGGTTTTTTGGTCATGATACTCCTATAAAAATCTAAATTAACTTAACAGTTCTAATGCATCCTGTCTTATACATAATTTGAACGGCTCTACAACAGGTTTTAAATAATTCTCTCTTGGCTTGGAATAGGGTTCTCATGCTATAAGGAATCATATTTATGACAAAGGATTTCCTATGAATAAGATAGGGCAATTAAAAAGCCAATTTTTGGATGATGTGGGGAAAGTTAATACTCTACAGGAATTAGAAGACTTGCGCGTGAGTGCTTTAGGAAAGAAGGGCGCGCTGACCTTGCTCATGAAAGAGCTTGGTCAGAAATCGCCAGAGGAGCGGCGGACAATTGGAGCTGAATTGAATGTCGCCAAAGAAGCTCTTACAACCGCGTTGGATGAGAAAAAAAACCAATTGGAAGAAGATAGCCTCAACGCACGTCTTGCTTCCGAAACACTTGATATCACTTTACCGCCTCGACCTATCGTGCAGGGGACGATTCATCCCTTAAGTCGTGTCATGGATCAAGCGATCCATATTTTTGGTCAGATGGGATTCGTGGTGAAAGAAGGGCCCGATATTGAAGAAGATTTTTATAACTTCACAGCTCTGAATTTCCCCGCAGAACATCCCGCAAGGCAAGAGCACGACACTTTTTATTTGCCACCTTTGGCGGATCAGCAGCCCCTTGTTTTAAGAACCCATACGTCCCCTGTGCAGATTCGCACCATGCTGAATCAAAAGCCGCCACTGCGGATTGTTGCTCCAGGGCGCACCTATCGTTCTGATTATGATGCCACCCATTCCCCCATGTTCCATCAAATTGAAGGACTTGTGGTTGATAAAAAAACCCACATGGGTCATTTGAAGGGCTGCCTTGAAGAATTTTGCCGCCTCTTTTTTGAAGATCCTTCCTTAAAGCTGCGCTTTCGCCCAGGCTATTTTCCTTTTACCGAGCCTTCTGCTGAAGTGGATATTTGGTGGAAAGGGAGTAGTTGGCTAGAGATTTTAGGGTGTGGAATGGTCCATCCCAACGTTTTACGCAACTGTGATATTGATCCCGATATTTACCAAGGATTTGCCTTTGGTATGGGTCTTGAACGGATTGCAATGCTGAAATATGGGATCGAGGATTTACGCCTCTTTTTTGAATCAGACTTAAGGTGGCTTGGTTATTATGGGTTTGACCCTGAGTCACGGGAGTAGGACATGAAATTTACCTTATCTTGGCTAAAAGATCATTTGGAAACAGAAGCGCCTCTTGAGGCTATTTTGGATAAATTGACAGCTCTTGGGCTCGTTGTTGATAAAGTTGAAAACAAGGCTGAGGCACTCGCGCCCTTTAAAATCTGTGAAATACAAGACGCAGAAAAGCATCCCAATGCAGATCGTCTAAAAGTTTGCCAAGTCAATACGGGGGGTGAGGTCATTCAAGTTGTTTGTGGTGCGCCCAATGCGCGTAAAGGCTTGAAAGCCGTTTTAGCCCGTCCTGGAGATGTCATTCCTTCGACCAAGCAAGCCCTTAAAGTCGGGAAGGTCCGGGATGTAGAAAGCTTTGGAATGATGTGTTCTGCAGAGGAGTTGCATCTGGGACAGGGATCAGAGGGTATTATTGAAGTTGATCCAGACGCCCCTGTTGGTGAGTCCTATGCAAAATGGGTTGGGCTAGACGAGATTCTCATTGAGATTGAAATTTCCCCCAATCGTGGCGATTGCCTTGGGGTTCAAGGTATAGCACGCGATCTTGCTGCAACCGGAATTGGGAAGCTTAAGCCTTTAAAGAAAGAAAAAACAAAGGGTTACTACCCCTGTCCAGTCTCCTTAAAAACAGATCCAGAAGCCTGTCCTCATTTCACAGGGCGGGTTATTCGGGGACTAAAAAATGGCCCGAGCCCTTTGTGGTTGCGACGAAAGTTGGAAGCCATAGGGTTGCGACCTATCTCTGCATTGGTGGATATCACCAACTTCTTAGCCTATGACCAAGCGCGACCTCTCCATGTGTTCGATGTGGATAAGTTGAAAGGGAGTTTAAACGTTCGACTCTCTCAACCAGGGGAAACTTTTAAGGCTCTTGATGGAAAAACCTATACGCTTTCCGATGATATGACAGTCATCGCAGATGATTCAGGGGTTATTTCCTTAGCCGGTGTCATGGGCGGAGAAAGCACAGGATGTGATGAAACAACCCAAATAGTCTTTTTAGAGTCAGCTTTTTTTGATCCTATTCGCACGGCTATTACGGGAAGAACTTTGGGAATTTTAAGCGATTCCCGTTATCGTTTTGAGCGAGGGGTAGATCCAGCTTCAACTCTTCCGGGCCTTGAAACTGCAACCCAGGTGATTCTTCAGATCTGTGGGGGAGAAGCGAGTGAGGTTGTTGTTGCAGGAAAAGCCCCCGATTTGAGGGAGACCATCATTTTTGATCCCTCCCGCGTAAAAACGTTGGGAGGACTCGATGTATCCCCTCAACGTGCTCAAGGCATTTTAACAAACTTAGGGTTTGATGTAAAAGGGGAGGGTAACAATTTAACGGTTGTGACGCCTACCTGGCGCTCTGATGTCGAGCAAGAAGCGGACCTTGTTGAAGAAGTTTTAAGGGTTGAAGGATATGATAAGATTCCTTCTATCCCTTATGAGGGCCGACCTGAACAAAAACCCCTATCTGCTCTTCAAGAACGACGTTTTATTATACGTGAAAGGCTTGCAAATCGTGGCCTAACAGAAGTTGTCACCTGGTCTTTTATGGCGCGTAAAGATACGGAGCCTTTTGGAGGAGCTCCAGAAAGTCTAGGTTTGCTGAATCCCATTAGCCAAGATCTGGACACCATGCGCCCCAGCATCTTGCCCAATTTATTAAAGGCTGTGCTTTTGAATCAAAACCGTGGGGAAGAAGGGATTGCGCTTTTTGAAGTGGGCCCCCAATACTCCGACCCAACACCCCAAGGTCAACATATGATGGTCACCGGCTTAAGGGCAGGCGTTCTTCATAATGATCATTGGCTTGAGAAGAAGCGCGTGGTTGATATTTATGATGCAAAAGCAGATGCTTCTTATGTCCTCTTGCCTCTTGGGGTTCAGTGGGAGCCTGGGGCTCCTGGATGGTATCACCCGGGTCGTTCAGGAACTTTGAAGCTAGGAACCAATGTTTTGGGTTACTTTGGAGAACTCCATCCTCGTATCGTTAAAGAGTATGATGTGAAAGGGCCCATTGTTGCCTTTGAAATCTTTATTGATCGAATTCCACTCCCTAAACGAAAGTCTAAGCCTAAACTAGATCTTTCCCCGTATCAAAGAGTTGAGAGAGACTTTGCTTTTGTTCTGGATCGAGATGTCACCGTAGCTAGGCTATGCATAGCTGCCCAAAAGGCTGATCCTATCCTCATTAAAGTCATTAATCCTTTTGATGTCTTTGACCTAGGAAATAATAAAAAATCCGTAGCCATTCGGGTCAATCTTCAACCCAAAGATCGCACCCTGACGGAGGAAGAAATTCAAGCTATTTCACAAAAAATTATTTCTGCAGTTGCCCAAAGTACGGGTGGAGTATTACGTCAATGACTGATTTAAACCATATAAGAAACTTTTCAATCATTGCCCATATTGATCATGGAAAATCAACTTTGGCAGATCGGCTTATCCAATTATGTGGAGGCCTTACGGAGCGGGAGCTTAAAGAACAAGTCCTCGATACAATGGACATTGAGCGAGAGCGGGGCATTACCATTAAAGCCCAGACCGTGCGTCTTCAATATAAAGCGAAAAATGGGGAAACCTATCAGCTCAATTTGATGGATACACCTGGTCACGTAGATTTTGCCTACGAAGTCAGCCGATGTTTGGCAGCTTGTGAAGGATCTTTACTTATTGTGGATGCCAGTCAGGGCGTTGAAGCTCAGACCTTGGCCAATGTCTACCAGGCCGTTGATAACAATCACGAAATCATTCCCGTTCTGAACAAAGTTGATTTGCCTGCGGCTGAGCCGGATCGGGTTAAAGAGCAAATTGAAGATGTCATTGGGATCGATGCTAGTGATGCATTACTTATCTCGGCTAAGACAGGGGTTGGGATTCCTGATGTTTTGGAAGCTCTTGTTCATCGACTTCCCCCTCCAAAAGGGAACCCAGAAAATCCTTTGAAGGCCCTTTTGATTGACAGCTGGTATGATGCTTATTTAGGGGTCATCATTCTTGTGCGTATTGTGGACGGTGTTTTAAAGCCCGGTATGAAAATTAAAATGATGTCTACAGGATCTGTTTATCCGGTTGAGCAGGTGGGAGTGTTTACGCCAAAGCGAGAAACCCTTCCCGCTCTTCATTCTGGTGAGGTTGGTTTTTTTACGGCGGGTATTAAGGCTGTTAGTGATTGTAACGTGGGAGATACGGTTACAGAAGACAAACGATCAGCAGCAGAACCCTTGCCTGGTTTTAAGCCGAGTGTACCCGTCGTTTTTTGTGGTTTATTTCCTGCAGATGCGGCTGATTTTGACCATTTACGGGACAGTCTTGGAAAGTTACGGCTTAATGATGCCAGCTTTATGTTTGAGGCGGAAAGCTCTGCAGCCCTTGGACTTGGTTTCCGTTGCGGATTTTTGGGTCTTCTCCATCTAGAAATTATTCAAGAACGACTTGAGCGTGAATTTAATTTGGATCTGGTAACAACGGCTCCCAGCGTTGTTTATAAGCTTTATATGACAAATGGAGAAATGATTGAGCTTCATAACCCAGCTGATATGCCCGATGTTGTTCGTATTGCTAAGATGGAAGAACCATGGATCAAGGCTACAATCCTTGTCCCTGATGAATATTTAGGGTCGATCCTTACCCTGTGTACGGAACGGCGAGGGGTTCAATTGGATCTTACCTATGTGGGAAACCGCGCCATGGCTGTTTATCGTTTGCCCCTAAATGAGGTTGTTTTTGATTTTTATGATCGTCTAAAATCCGTAAGTCGCGGTTATGCGAGTTTTGACTATCAGATAGATGGATATGAGGAAGGCGAGCTCGTAAAACTCTCAATCCTCGTCAACGGGGATCCGGTGGATGCGCTTTCCACAATCGTTCATCGTGCTCATGCAGAAGGCCGTGGGCGTGTTTTGTGTGAAAAGCTAAAGGGTCTGATTCCTCGTCAGCTTTTTAAAATCGCGATTCAAGCGGCGATTGGCGGAAAAATTATTGCCCGAGAAAGCATTTCGGCTTTGCGCAAAGACGTAACGGCCAAATGTTATGGGGGTGACATTACCCGCAAGCGCAAATTGCTTGAGAAGCAAAAAGCAGGAAAAAAACGGATGCGCCAAGTGGGGAATATAGAAATCCCCCAATCAGCTTTCCTCGCGGCACTGAAAATGGGGGATGATTGAAGGTTTGAATTCCTTAATTTCTTTACGGCCGACGTTTAGAGGTAAGCCTTGACCTAGG
>JAKBAL010000077.1 GCA_021809225.1 Pseudomonadota bacterium
CGAGCTCATGAGCATAGTGCTGGCGCAAAAAAAAGATTTGACTGAGGACCAAGCGATTGGAAGAAGCAAGGGAGGGTTAAGTACCAAAATTCATGCCACATGTGATGCTTTAGGAAATCCAACAGGATTTCATCTTACGCCTGGACAGCACCATGATTTGGAGGGCTCGGATACTTTGATGAATACATTGACAAAAGCAGATGCAACGCTTGCTGATAAGGCATATGATGCTGATGAACGAATGCGGGACAAGTTGAAAGAAAAGGGATGTCTCGCTGTCATTCCCTCAAAAAAGAATCGAGTCCATCCAGCTGATTATGATAAGGACCTCTATAAATCACGGGCATTGATTGAAAATTTCTTTGCAAAGCTGAAGCAATACAGAGCAATTGCAACGCGATATGACAAGACAGCTCAGAACTTTTTAGGCGCCATTTATATGGCTTCTATCGTGATTTGGCTCAATTGATGACACGCCCTAGAAAGATCAGCAAGAAGCTTCATTAAAAAAAGGGCTTGAGAAACAATGAAACAAGAAAACGGAGTTAAAGGAAAAACTCAATCACTGAAAGCTGCTAGCAGTAGGCAAATGAATGAACCCGTCTAATGGTAGTCAAGGGCTGTTTGGAGAAAGGAATACGCGTAGTATTTTAGTATGTTGAAGAAGACGTTTTGCGGGACGTTCTTTGCTGAAAAGGTGCTGGCTCTTCAAATGTCTCTTTGCGCTTAGGGGTGTTTTGACTGCGTGTTGAAAGCAGTTCTTGTCGACACTTTCTAAGCTTATTAAGTTCGCGTACATCATCACGATCTTGAACTTGAAGTGCTCCGACTTTAATTTCGAGAAGATCAAGTAAAATTTCAGCTGATTGTTGTGATAAGGTCATGGCAAGCTCTCTGGGATGAATTGTTGAATTTATTATAGATCTGGGGATGTTAAAAAAAGATGAAAAATGCCACTTTTAACTTTTGAAAAATTTTTTCATCTTTCTTTTGGTAAAGAAGAACGACTTTGAGGATGTGACGTTGGGACAAAAACGATGTTTAGTCCCAATGAGTAATGGCATAGATGCAGATTGAATAAAGAAAACCCATGCACTTATTTTTATGCGGTTTCTGTGGTGAGCGTTTTATTTCTCGCCGTTTTATGGCGTTCTCTTAGCTCAATATCAATGTATTTATCTGTAATAGCACTTGAGCTATGGCCTGCGTCATCACGCACATGCTCTCGGGGACGATGTTTTACATCTTCAGATATTCCGGTGTGTCTTAGCCAATGAACCGTTGCCATGCGAAGATTATTTGCTTCTTCGTGATTGCCATTGGTTTCTAGGTAATCAGCTGCTTGATCGAAGCAAACTTGTACAAGTCGTCGTATGGGTCTCTCACTGGTCATGGGTATGTTGGGATTTTTAGCATGAGGGATCAGTGAAATTTTTTCATCTAGAGAAGGGAAGGGGGGAAGTTTCAGATATGTCACCCGATAATGCTTTAGAGCATTTAGCATGGCATTACTTACCGCGATTTGCCTGGCCTTATTTCCTTTTCCTACTGTTTTAAACCACCAATTTTCTTCAGAATCTTTGTAAAAATCTCCCATGGTGGGTGTCCAACGAGGTCTTGCTGTTAATTCAGAAATCCGCAAATACATGCCATAGAGGCACGAAAGGATAAAGACTGTTCTCTCATGAGCAATATTTTGGAATGCCTTTTCTTTCGCAAGATTGACTACGGTTTCCCATTGTTGGTTAGAAAGACGCCGAATGGGCTGTATTTTAGCTTGTTTTTGAATAAATTTACTTTTTTGTCGGATTAAGGCAATGGGGTTAACCTGAGCGACTTCCTCTTGGAGAAGATAGTTATAAAAGCTGCTCAAGATACCAAACATAACTTTCAAAGATTGCTGCGAGAACTGGTAAGAATCTTTATCAGGTTTAAGCCCATCTTTATGGTTTTTTTTGTTTATATGAGCTTCGAAAGGTCGCCATTCAGGATTAGGCCTCTTTTCTCCATGAATTGTCTTGAAACGTGCAACGGTTTTTAATCCGATCCAACGTTTGGAAGGCTTTAGGCAGAATTCAATGAAGGATTCAATGTCTTCTCGCTTATGCTCTAACAGTGATTGATTGCGCACAAACCAACTCCATTGAAGAAAGCGTTCTAGGTCTCGACGATAAGCCGTAAAGGTATCAGCGCTACCACGGTAGCTGTGTAAGAAGTTGAGAGCCATTTGATAATCTTTGGGAGCGAATAGAGGTACCGTAATTTTTGTTGAGAAGAAGCAATAATCTAACCACTGAGAGATGATATGAAGAGGGTTTTCATCGGCATAAATCTTTTTATGCTGAGCCATAACTTCCTCAAAGGTGTCAAAAACAGGTGTAGGAATATAGTATTTATTTTTCATCTTGAAGCCCTCCCATTAAAATCCGGTAAACAACCTTACCGGATTTTAACGGGGATGGATAGTTGCATAATTTCTACTCTCTCGATCTTTATTTTTTTGGTAAAGCTGAGAGATAGTAGAAAAAACATTGAATCAATTTGACATCAGAAAATCGATTGTCTAGGTTTATATTTTCAATACATTAATTGAGGATTTTGTTACATAATATCAGAAGGGTAAAACTTTCAAAACTATGAAGAGAGTAAGTGTGGGTGTATGCTTTTAAGCAAACGAAGCTTTAAAGTAGAAGAGAGTGTGTATAAGCTCGCATAATTTTACTGTAAATATTTTATTTATAATAAATATAGCATAAAAGGGAGAAAACAACATGTTTTTTAAAAAAATTTACAATTATTTTGTTGTACTGGCCATAGTTTTAACAATGATGGAATGCTCTCCTGCTAATGCAATGCTTCGCAGAACTACAACTCTTATGGATTCAATTCTCACTAAAAGAACAACACCCATTGTAAGATATTATACATCTCAAGCATTTGGCAACCTAGATCTCAAGGAAGAAAAAAGTTATATCCTACCACAAAAAACACAAACTCAATTAAAGAAGCATTCGCTGATTTCAATGGCAGAAAATGAAGATGATGATCTTATGTATACAGGCTTATCAATAGATGGGAGCGGAGTTAAATCGATAGTCTCTACTAAAGTATTAGACAAATTAGATCAAGAAATACAAAGGCAATCTTCTCAAAGATATACTTTGTGTGATGTATTTGATTATATAGGTGGAACATCTTCAGGAGCTCTATTAGCTCTTACAATCTCTACAAAAAGATCCTTACCTGCTTTAATAGAAAATATAGATTTTAATAGAGTGCCACTTAAACTCAAAACTTTTCAAAATTTTTTGTATCAGTGGTATGGTCCACGATTTCAACATCTTGTTGAACCATTCGAACAATATTTAAAAGTACAATTTAGAGAAAGAGGAGTACTTCAAGAAGTAGAAGTGTGTAAGGATCTAAAATTATCCGACCTTCAAACTAATGTTGCTATTACAAGCGTACGTATTCAAGACTTTAAAACGCATGTTTTTACCAATGAGCCAAGGGTTGATCTTGCTCATGATTTTCCACTATGGCAAGTTGCAAGAGCTTCATTATCGGTTCCAGGTCTTGTCCCAGCTGTTGATTTAGAAATAGATGGAGAAACTGCATCCCTTATAGATGGTGTCCTTTATATAAGAAATACTTCTCAGCTTGTATATAATAAAATTCTTGACGCTTCCCGTAGAAATGAAAATTTCCGCGGAATGCGTCATGTTGCTACTCCTTCTAATGTATACATGTTATCGGTTGGTGCTGATGATGCCATAGAAGATAAAAATCTTAGTGGTGGACTTTTAGCTTTACTGCATAAAAGTAAAATTCTCAGTTATCTTACCCATGGTGCTAGCTCTAGTGTAGATAGTGAAATGCGGCAATTACTTGGGCAAAACTATAATAGATTAGGGCTTAACCCAGAGATATATAAAATTCCTTACGATGCGTATGATCCAGCAACTTTGAGAAAATTGGATGTTTATGCAAATGAAATAATTAAACAGAGTGACCTGCCTAGATTAGCAACAAAACTCCTTCAGATCAGAGAGAAAAGAACGAAAAAATCTCCTTCTCCTTCTCCGTCTCCTTTCTCCATCTCTCTTTCGAGTACCGCACCAAAGAAAATAGCTTTATCAATTGATGGAGGTGGTATAAGAGGGATTATTCCAGCACTTATTCTCAGTAGACTTGAAAAGAAAACTGGAAAATCAATCTCTGAGCTTTTCGATTTTATAGGAGGAACATCTACGGGAGGCATTCTCGCTTTAGGCCTTACTATGCCCAAAAAAAATTGGGATATCCTCCGAATAATGTTAAAAAATCCATCTCAAGACGACTTAAAAAAAATTGAACCAGGAGAGTTAGGAATCTTTTGTAAAGATGATGAGCTTTATTGCAAGGCTCATAAGAAAGAAGAGATGCAGATTAAAATTGGTAATCATAAAGATGATCTTCATCCAGAGGTTTTTGAAAGGATCTTAAATGCCTTAAAGGCATCTCGAAAGATAGAGCCAAATGATGAAGAGGCCTTATTTCAATATACATTATTGATAGGTTATACTCCAACAAAGCCTAAATTTAGAGCAGAAGACCTTCTAAATTTATATTTAGGTGAAAATAGATTTAAGATTTTTAATACTTCAAGATCTTATGGAGAGAGATTATTATCCATAGGAAGATTGATTAGACCAGGTTACTCAAGCGAAGGTTTAGAAAGCTTACTGACAGAAAAGTTTGGAGATAGTCGTATGAGTGATGCTCTCTGCCCTATACTTATAACAGCTACTGAATTTAAAACGAAGCGAATTCATACTTTCAATGAGGGTAGTGCGAATGATCTGGATTATGAATTTTTAGAGTTCGTTCGAGAAGTAGGTAGAGCCACTTCAGCTGGTCCAAGTTACTTTTATCCTGCTAAAGTTTGGTTACGGAAAAGGAATAATGAACCGGGGGAGTATAAGTATTTTGCTGATGGTGGAATGGGCTGTAACAACCCTTCACAATTAGCATTTAATAGGATGCATAAAGTCGTAGGATCTGACAATCTCTACATAGTATCTCTCGGTACAGGGCAGCCTGATTACGTTCATCCACGTCAGGAAGGTTGGATGAGCTGGATCAAAGCAGGTCACTTTATACCTTGGAAAAAAAACCAGCCTAAAGGGGATTCTGGAGTAGGGCATTGGTTACCCTGGATTGTGAAGTATTATATGGCAGCAAATAGTGTTGGTACCGATCAAGAAGTAAGTGCATTACTGGGAAATCGGTATAAAAGAATTCAACCAACGCTGGAGAAGCCAATAGAATTGGACGAAATAGATGAAGGCACCATTAATTATTTACAAGAAGTAGCTAAGAAAATTCCAGAAAAAGAAATTGATGATATTCTCAAAATTATAGAAAAAGTAAAAGATTATAGGGCATTTAAAACCGGAGGAGTTAGGGAAAGGAGAGTATTTACCTAAAGATAGATAAAGCTGTTGTTTGGAATTCTTGAAAAACCTTTGGTTGTGTTAAAGCACACCAAAGTTTTAGTGTCATATCGATCATTTCAACTTTTTTGGAAACAACTTTTGTTCGACGGGTCATGCGCGAGACCATTCAAAACCGGGGGGTGACGGCAAAAAAGACTGGTTTGATCTTATTCGATCGTAATTCCCATTACCATCCCAAAAGAAATGAAATTCTTATCCGGAATCTATTATAATCATAGGTTCTTTTCTCTTGATTTTTCTTAAGACCCCCCGGTTTTGAATGGTCTCATGAGGACCCCACACTTTTAGAGGCTCTCCTAACACTGGGCCAAAATCAAGAAAGCTTATTATAATAATGTATTGTTATTTTTCAAAGTTTAAATAAAAAAAATTTTTAAAATTTAAAAAAAAGATAGATTCTCGTAAATTATGTAAATGTTGTAACGCAAAAATAAGGATGACCATATGATTTTTCATATACATAAAAGAAGCGGTTTAAAGAACATAGCTCTCACTTCTATCATTTTACTTTGTCCTACTATTGTAGTTGGTGCGCGCTCACTTTCTGATGGTTACCTCGATAAAAGGGGAGGGAGTCGTCTTACAATTCAAAGTAGCTTATCAAATGAAAAAATTAATATTCTCCAAGAAGATGAAAAAAATAAAAGAGATAATAACATTTTGAAAAACTCCGCAAAAGATCTTCAAGAAAATGTCGATATCCCACAAACAAATCCCTCGCCGAGCATGCTTCAACAAGTAGGAAGTGCTGCTTCTACTATTTTTTTGACTACTAGCCGTTTAGCCTTTACGGGTGTGAAAGGAGCTTTTTATTCCCTTACTCCACTCGGATACGGATGTATCTGGACATTAGAAAAAACATGCGAGGCTATCACTTCTACTGCGACAAATACATCCTCAGCCGTCAACTATACATTGGATTCCATTCAGGATATTCGCGAAGGAAAGGCAAGAAAAAGAGATAAAGCTTACGATGCTGCAGTTCGAACTCTTTCAACCTCAAAAGATGCTGCTGTATGGATAGTTTCTAACTTATTTGAAGGTGGTGGAAAGGCTATTCCCCCTCTCGCAAGAGGAAGCCAATGGTTGTGGGAAGAATTATGGGATTCCTCCACAACTCCCCTAAAACTCGCAGAAATATCAAATGGGGAAAATTAACCATTTGAACGGGAATTTTGCCCGTTCTAATAGTCGAGTAAGCAGCCCCCATTGCTGAGAGATACTCCTCTAGGAACGGAGCATGTCACTTTCATGACACTCCGCTCGATCCTTTATAAGACGGCTCGGTGTTCGTCCGGTAAAGCCATTACGAACAAGTTCCTAAGAAGCAAGGAGTCGCCTCTTCATCATCGCCCTTTGAGCAAAGTATGCTCGGTACTCCGGATGAAAAGGATTGGCCTCCCCCTTGATTTTCGGGAAGCGTCTGATGTGAACGCTGCTCGTTAATTGGCATGCAAAAATGACGGTTCCAACTGCATAAGCGGGTGTAAAGTTTATTAGGGTTAATTTTTTGACTTTCAAGCACCTAAATCTGTGAATCATGCAGCTTTTAAAGTTCAATTGATTGAGTATTTTTAAAGATCTGCTGTTAAAAGAGCTCGCATATTAAGTTCAAGCTTTAAAAGCAAGTCCCCATATTTTTTATGAATGCTTTGGTAATGGGGAATCACTTCATTTGTAAGCCCATACGAAAACATGACTTCAATCCATAAAAAGAGGACATTATCCAAATAACCTGACGAAATCATAAGAGTCTCAAGTGCATTTTGTAAATTTTCCATAACTTTCCAATCATGTTCCATTTTCATGCAATAGGAATTTTACTATAATTGGTAGCGCCTCCATAGTTCTTTCGGGGGCAAAACACCTAACAAAAAATATAGAGTTTATTCATAAAACCCCTCTCTATGGTGAAGTGGGACTCCTTTATAACCCCACAAAAGAGCGAACAATTTTGGTGTTTCCCCATATTATACGACTAAAAAATTGAAATGATGCCTGTAAATCACAAATTAAAGAAGAGTATACCAAGCACCGCGACCCGTTCCGTTTAA
Organism: Pseudomonadota bacterium; assembly: GCA_021809225.1. The sequence goes on from JAKBAL010000077.1 coordinate 7,553, forward strand.
GGTTAGATGTCCCTTTTTTATAAGCATTCGAAAATGCTCTTTCAGAGTATTACGACTTACCCCTGTAAGGGTAATCATGTCCCCAATAGTCACCCGACCATATTCACGCGCATGTTCCAAAATTTGAACAGATAACTCTGGTAATGCAGATATAATTAGTTTTTCTCTCTCAACCTTCTCTGCAAGTCGTCTCATTTGATGCTGGAGTGCGCGTAAGAAAAACAGAAGCCATGGTTGCCAATTAGGATAGTCAGTCCTGATCGTCCCCTGTGTTTGACGTAAAGCAAGATAATACCCTTCTTTATTCTGCTCAATGATGCTTTCTAGTGAGCTATATGGCACATACAGATATCCTGCTCGAAGTAATATTAACGTCGTCAAAATACGACTTAAACGCCCATTTCCGTCTTGAAAGGGGTGAATCTCTAAAAAAACTACGACAAAGATGCTAATAACTAGGAGTGGGTGCACTTGCTTGAGCTCTAGTGCTGAATTAACCCAATCTATAAGTTCACTCATTAAATATGGCGTATCAAAAGGTGTTGCAGTTTCAAAAACAATCCCAATTTGTTTTCCTGTAGCATCAAAGGCTGCAACCCTGTTCGATGATGTTTTATAATTGCCTCTATGCCAATTGTCTTTTTCGCTATATTTTAGTAGATCTCGGTGAAGCTGTTTGACATGATTTTCTGTCACATTGATATTTTTCCAAGAATGGAAAATGAGCTCCATGACTTCAGCATATCCAGCCACTTCCTGCTCATCCCGCGTTGAAAATGATTTTATCTCTAAATTAGTTAATAGTTTTTCGACCTCTCGATCA
>JAKBAL010000078.1 GCA_021809225.1 Pseudomonadota bacterium
TTTTGACTTCAAGATTTCCTAACATTATATCTTGTTCTAAAATTCCATCAGGGAAAAAAATTCCTATTTCAATTTCTTTTGTAGAAGAATTAATATAATAAATTTTATAAAATGCATCTTCTTCAAACAAAAATTTTTTGTCAAAAAGTTCTATTTTTTCAATTTTACTTGTGCAAGAAAAGATCAAAAAAATAAAAGTAACGAAAGGGAAAATTCAATTTCAAAAAGTGCATTTCCAATATGAAAATGCAGCGCGACTTTTTAGTGATAAATCAGTCACAATTCAACCCGGTCAAAAGGTTGGGCTCGTGGGATATTCTGGGAGTGGAAAAACAACTTTCGTAAATCTTATCTTACGTCTTTATGACATCCAATCGGGTCACATTCTAATCGATGGTCAGAATATTGCGACTGTAACCCAAGAAAGTCTGCGGAAAGAAATTGCGCTTATACCTCAAGACCCCACTCTCTTCCACCGGAGTCTTATGGAAAATATTCGCTACGGGCAACCCGAGGCAACGGATGAAGACGTGATGGTAGCGGCGCAAAAAGCCCATGCTCATGAGTTTATAATGAATCTTCCCGATGGCTATCATACGCTTGTAGGTGAGCGAGGCATAAGACTTTCAGGAGGCCAACGGCAACGGGTCGCCATCGCCCGCGCGATTTTGAAAAATGCTCCCATTCTTATTTTAGACGAGGCAACAAGTGCTCTTGATTCCATTACGGAAGCTCAAATTCAAGAAAGCCTTGCAATCCTTATGGGAGGTAGAACGACTCTTGTCATTGCCCATCGGCTGTCAACGCTCTTAAACATGGATCGCCTTTTAATCTTTGATCAGGGCAAGGTTATTGAGGATGGAACTCATAAGTCTTTGATCGAAAAGAAAGGTCTTTACCAATCTTTATGGAAAGCTCAAGTGGGAGGTTTTTTGCCGGATACGGTTGAGGAAGAGTAAATAGTGTATCGTATGTGAAGAAATTCATCAAAGCCCCGGGGAGAGTAGAGAACTAAGATTTTAAAGTGGATCGACTATAGAGTAGATTCGTTACATAGAAATTTTTTAATATTAAGGATATGTTAATGATTTAAAATAATAATAACACATAAACCTTCATTGAGCTATAAATTTATGATCTATAAATGACCCATAAAATCATAGATTTTTTATCCAAATTTGATCCTCATTCATTTACTACGCCTGAAGAAAGGAAGGTTTACCACTTCCTAGTCGACCAATCATTTTATAAAAGTTTGCTTTCAATCTGGACATCTATAGGCGTCGGCTTTCTTGTATATGCAGGACTCTTGCTTTTCAAACACGATTGGGGACTTCACCTCTGGATTATTGTTTTTGTTTTTTTTTATTTAAGCAGGTTATTGGTTTATTACCTTTATTTTAAGAGCAATCTTCTTCCAAACAAAATAAAACAAAAAAGATTTTCTTCAGCTCAAATTATATCATGGGGGGCTTTGTCAGGTCTAGTATGGATTCTTCTTTTTTTCATCATTAGAAACTATCCTTACGAAGCCAAGATTTTTAGTATTTTTCCCTTAGTGCTTTTCTCCTTAGGCGTTCAATCACGCTATTCTTTGCTGCCTATGTGGTATTTATCCTATGTAACCACCATTGTTATCCCTTTGTTCCTATGGTTTATTTTCCAAGGAGGCAGCTTTGTTTTCTGGGGTCTGGGTATTCTTTTGTACACTTTTTATACTATGCTAGTTGTTTGTTCTTATTTTCTTGAACACTTTGACGCTATTTTTCTTCGGTTACAAAATGAAAAGTTATTAACAAAATTAGGATCTTCGAAAAAAAAGATAGAAAAAATTAATAAGAATTTAAATCACAAAAATATTGAACTTATTGCAGAAATTAAACGCCGTAAGGAAGTGGAAAAAAAACTGGAAAAGAGTGCGTCACATGATAGCTTAACTGGACTCCCTAATCGATTTTTGCTTGAAGATAGACTTAAACAAGCTATTTTAACGACCAAAAGGAAAGGCAATTTTTTTGGTGTTCTTTTTATTGATCTTGATCGCTTTAAACTTGTTAATGATATTTATGGTCATGAGACGGGGGATAAGCTTTTACAAACCGTAGCTGGGCGACTTAAGAAGGTATTGAGAGAAGCAGATACGATTTCCCGGATTGGGGGAGATGAGTTTGTGGTTCTTATTACGAATCTAGAACAAGAAGAGAACATCTATCCCATAGCCCATAAAGTCGTAAATGCTCTTTCTGATCCCTATCTTGTGAAAAAACGCTCTCTACTCTGTCCTGGTAGCGTGGGGATTTCTATTTTCCCCACAGGAGGGACGACTTGTGAGGAACTCATTAGAAATGCAGATAGTGCTATGTATAGGGCTAAAAATGCAGGAGGTGCCCGTTTTTCATCCCATACTTTTTAAAGGAATAGGCCTTATATTTTATAATTAATTTGGAGCCCGATAAAATTAACCTGTGTTCGAATATGTCCTTTAAGATTGCCCTTCCCGGCATTGCCTATATTCGATTCTTTCAAATTAATGGAAGCCTTCTGAAAGAATTCATGAGAGTAACTCAAGCTAAAACTTAAATCTTGATTCCAGGCATAAGTTGCTCCAAGAGCTGTTATAATCTTGTTGCTATCAGGAATTCCTGGAACACGAAATTTTGTTCTGCTTGGCCCTTGATCATACCCAACACCACCCCGAAAAATCCAGTTATCACAATATTTATAATTAACTCCTCCACTAAAAAACCAGGAATCTTTCCATTTTTGTTGAATGAATGTAGCTTGAGGATCGAGGGGAGTTGAAAGTACGATTTTCTTTAAACTACGCCAATCGGTGTACATGACGTCAATTAAGGCCGTCCATTTTTGGGTCATATCACAGCTTGAACTAAGGGTAAAAGACTTGGGATACTTTATTTTTGATTTAACTCGACTATTTTGTAATACGGGCACATTCCTGAATAATATTGGCACATCCGCAAATGAGGCATAGCCTTTCAACTTCGTATGTATTGCACTTCGGTAGGAAAAACCCATTTTAAGTTTTTCTATCGGTTGGAAAACTAATCCTGCAGTCCATCCATATCCCCACCCATGCATTTTTGCTTTTTGTCGTGTCCCTGATTCCTGAAGAATAAATTGAGCTAATGGGTTTGAGCTTGATGTTTGAGAGGATAAATTAGCTCTTGAATACTGAAACTGAGTTCCTCCACCAATTGAAAGCATATCATGAAGCTTTATGCCTATTGTTGGGGTAAGATTAATCGTTTTTAATCCGGATTGAGTGATATATCGATTCCCGCCCCAATGTTTACCGTAGTCAAAACCCAAACCAAAAGGAGCGTTGGCCACAATACCTAGAGCGACACGCTCATTTAAGGGGGCTACAAATGCTGTGGCAGGAATCAGGGCCGACTTTGCCGCATTTGGGGATTTTACTTCATGGAGTAGGGGGGGAGAGATGGGATCAGTTGTTGTTCCTCTAAACCTACTTCTAGGAAAAAGAGCAACACCATGTAATGCAAATTCAGGCCGTGAATGGAGCATAGTCGTTGCGGGATTTGTAAACATGGCTAAAGGATCATTGACAACAGCGCTTCCTGAATTGGCTTGACCCTCTAAAATTGCACTATTTAGGCGTAGGGCAATCCCAGCAGCTAGGCTTTCTTCTAAAGAGACGCAAAAGATAAGCGGTGATGTCAAAAGCAAATATGACTTTTTCATGAGGAGAACCCCACCCCCCTCTGGTTGGAGAAGTAAGCAATGAACTTAATTGCTGAATCGCCACTCCGCCTTAACACTTCGTGCGAGGGCGTGATCGCGAAGACGACAGTAGAAAATGTCTCCCGGTCATCATTGCGAGGGCGATAGCCCGAAACAACCCAGTCTTTTTTTCTTAAATTCACGAGGAGTTAGCTTTCTTTTTTACTTATACGTCACGGTATCGAATTTCTTTTAATAACGCAACTCAGTAATTACCCACCCACCCGCGTCGGAACGGGTGAGTCGTTACGCAACTCATACACAGAAGAGAAAATCCTCTCTACGGTGCTACATTGATGTTTTTATTTAATTTTCAATGGTGTGTTGTTCATTCAAGATAAATGCTTATCCCTCCACAAAGAAGCAAGAATAGCGATGATAAGGGTGATTGCGACCACACCTAAAGAAACACCTAATGGGATTTTAAAGTGATAAGTTAGAATAAGCTTAAAACCCACAAATCCCAAGAGAACAGCAATTCCATGCTGAAGGTAATAGAAACGAGGGAGGATATGGGCAAGCAGAAAGTACAGAGACCTTAACCCCAAAATAGCAAATATATTAGATGTAAACACAATAAAAGGATCCAGGGTGATGGCAAAAATGGCGGGAATGGAATCAATGGCAAAGACGATGTCACTGGCTTCAATTGTCAAAAGAACAAGTAAAGTTGGTGTTGCAAACCATTTCCCATTTATGTGAAGAAAAAACCGCCGTCCTTTGTAATTTTCTTTCAACGGAATCCATTTTTTTGCCATAAGAATAAAAGCGTTTGTTTCAACTTCAGCAGGCTGATTTCGCTCGCGGAAAATTCTGTAACTTGAATAAATTAAAAGAGCGCCAAATAAATATAATATCCAGTCAAAGGCTTCAATCAGCTTGATTCCAATGATAATCAAGAGGAAGCGAAATACAATCGCCCCCAAAATACCCCAAAATAAAATCCGATGTTGGTGGCGGGGAAGAATGTCAAAAAATTTAAAAACAATAATAAAAACAAACATATTATCAAGGCTAAGAAGTTTTTCTAGAAGATAGCCTGTGAAAAAAGCTAATGCTGGTTCTTCGCCTTTTCCATACCATATGGCCCCATTAAAAAGGAGTGCGATCGCAATCCAGGCAAGGCTTGCGCCTAAAGCTTCTCTCATTGAAATTTTATGAGGTGTTCGATTAAAAACACCTAAGTCTAAAATAAGAAAAATGAGGATAAGGATAAAAAATCCTGTCCAGAGAAAAAATGTTTCCACGTTTTTGCCTCCTTTATGAGGAGTTTACACGATAATGAATGAAAGATCCCTGTATATTTGAAAAATGCCAGATTGACAGGGAAGTGTCTTCACTCATATCGTGAATGTTATTCTTAAAGAATAAAAGTTTAATATTTAAATGGTAGGTTTGTATGAAAATCAAAAGCTTAGCTCTTCTGTTAATGACTTCCTTCTTAGTTCCTTCAATGGCCAATGCTGCTGGTGGATTATCCGATGCTTCTAATGGATTAATTCCTGAGGATACTAAAAAGTATCCCGCAAGATTAAAAAGTTGGCAAGAAGATATGCGCCAACAACTTGCAGCGAGAGCTGATGTTGCTGGAATTATCTATGATCAAGCTGACCGACATTTTGCCTCTTTGTATCGTAAAGGCGATAAAGAAACGCGCACAAGAGCAGATGCTGTTTGTGACTTTTTGGAAAAAAGAGGAAGAAAACTCCAACACCTAAGCGAGCATTTTGAAGGCCACCAAGGCGTGGATGTTTGTGTGGAATCAGCTGACATGTTTCAAGATGGTGAGATGAACAAAACAGGTCGTCATATCGCCATGGTCAGAAAGGTTGAAGCCCTGAGGGAAGAGATCGTTGAGATCGGTAAGAAAATTACATCCCAACCTGGTCAAAAGGCAGCTTGGGAGAGGGATATTCAAAACAAGGAAGGCGAACTTGGGAGAATTCAAAGCGCTTTAGAGTCTCGTAGGAAACAATTGGAAGAAGAGGAAGGATTTCTTCGGGAACAATACAAAGCTGCGGGCAATAGAATAAAAGAAGCACAAGATGTTATAGATCAATCCAAAGAAAAGGCACGCGAAGAAAATTTAAAGGGTGCCTTCAACCTAGATCTTCTGGAGGATGCTGGCGAAAAACAGAAGGAAGTAAAGGATTGCATACAAGAAATTGACGAGGATCGTAGTCAATTCGCTGAATTGGATGGCCAAGTAAACGCTTTTGAAAATCAAGAGAGAGAAGGGCAGCTTAAAATAAAAGCTCTTGAAAAAGAAATTCAAAACCTTAGAGAATTGATCGAGGGACAAGATCAAGAAGCAGAAAGTCTTCGTTTTCAATGTTTAGAAAAAGAAAAAGAAAAGAAAGAAGTTCAAGATGCGGCTGATGCCTATGCGCTTGTTAAGTATATTAGCTATCTAAATATTTATGTGGGACTTCCTCATGATGATTTTGGCGATGAAAATGGCCATGAGCTTTCCGCCTTAAGCCCCTATATCACAGATTTAGTGAACAGGCTTGGGAACACCTGGGCCGATAAAGTCGCTAAGCATTATGTTCAAGAAAAGGTTATAGAATCGACGGAACTTTATGATGCTGTGGTTAAAGATGTAAATGAGGGACATCTAAAAGCTTCTATGGTGTATACTGAGAAGGAAAAAATATTTCACTCTGTTTTGTTGGAAGTAAAAAGCACACAAACAGGTGCAGCTTCTTTGAATTCCAATATTCCTGATGTCGTACGAAATACTTTTAAGAAGCTTGCTTCTATTATGGAAGGAGCGAAATACAGAGAGATTTATGAGGAGGCTTACCCAGATAGATTCACCTGTGGTAAGGCAGAGAAACTTGAGGGCTCTTTCCATGAGGAAAATAAGGAAGAGCTTGACCGCCTTCGTGCTGATAGAATTATAAAAGCGTCCATGGAAAAGTGGCTCAGTAAAATCTCTGTTGGTGAAGATTCTCTTGTTCACCGATTAGGATTAGATAGTGCTCTCTTTAATAATGATTTTACTTTTCAGATCCACCCCCGGATTCTTTCATTGGAAGAATTCCAGGTAGAATTTGCCACATTGGGTGAAGATTCAGGTAAAATGACAACGGGTGCGTATGCATGGGATTTAGGGGTTGAACAGTTAAGCCTTAACAATGCTGAATTATTTGTAGATGGAGATAAAAAAGACATAACCTATCGGCGCATCACTCCAATCCATCAGTTCCTCCAGGCAAAAAATAAGAAATTTAAGCCCGAACAAAAGGTTGGATTCGAGGAAAAATGGAAGGGCGCTTCACCTAAAGAGCATAAAGAACTTATAAAGAAGAGTTTCTTAAAGACAGTTTCCTATATGAATATGTTTTATGCATTGCACCATGATGGAAATGGGGGAAACCTCCCAGAGTTTAAGAGCGTTGCTCCAGCGATGGAACCCTATCTAAAAGAGCCTTTTCCAAAAGAGTCTCGTCTTGACTATGTAGTGGGATCTAAAGCTTTAAAATGGGCACAAAGAGTCCATGAATATGGTCAAGATTTTATTGACGCCAATGGTTTAAGAGCACACACTTTTCTTAATTTTTCTGCTCCACAAAAAGAGTTAGGTAAAAATGAGAAGGGTAAAGAAAAAGATAAAGATAAAGAAAAAGGTGGGAATTAAATAAAGACTATACATTGCAAGGCCTGTCATTTGCTCTGGCGCAGGATGGGCCTTGTGATTTTAGGTAAACGGATGAGTAAAAATAAACTGCCGAACTTTCAGGCGCCCCAACCAACCCAGAAACACCTACTTTTATTATCCTGATAATAATGCTAATGATTTCTTGGAAATGGCATACTCCTCAAGAATGGAAATAAGGTTTCTGGATTGCTTCGTCGCATACGCTCCTCGCAATGACGGTCCCCTTGCCTCGTCATTGCGAGGAGCCGCAGGGGCCGCGGCAATCCAGCCTTAAAATTTTGCAACACCCAATTTTCATTTTGTTTGAGTATATAAATAAGGAAACAAAGGATTATGTTATGACTCAGTCTTCCAGCTCCCAGCTTTTGCCATACGTGGTTATTAATGATCCGTTATGTGAGAACAAAGAGCTTTTACATAAACCTGCTGAAACAATAGCCTTTCCCTTGGGCAAAGATGCGCTAGAAGTCATTCGTCATCTTAAAGCTAATTTTGATCAAGAAGAAAACTGTGCAGGGCTTGCCGCCCCGCAAATTGGATATAGTAAACGGATTCTTATTTTGGCTTTAGAAGAAGATGAAGATCTTAAAAAAAGTCGTCCTGACTTTTCAGATACCTTACCAAAATCGATCTGGATTAATCCCTCTTTTACGCCGTTATCTCTCGATAAAACAACGGACTGGGAGGCCTGTTTTTCCGTTGATAATTTGGTCGGGCGTGTTGCTCGGTTTACAGAAATTGCTTATGAAGCTTGGACTCCTGAAGGAGAAAAAGTTCAAGGAAAGGCCAAGGGCTTACTCGCACGTCTCATCCAACATGAAATTGATCATTTAAATGGGGTTCTCTTTATCGACTATGTTCCTGAAGACGAATTGATCACGCGAGAAGAATATTACAGGATGATGGATGAGGAATAATCTG
>JAKBAL010000079.1 GCA_021809225.1 Pseudomonadota bacterium
ATATCTTGGAAAATGGAATTATAGAGCAGTCCCTATGCAAATTCAGGAAACCTAAAACGGGAAGTTATTTCGGGAGCTTTCCTTAGCAATAGCTTGCCACATTTTTTGAAATTTTTTGAGTCCAGAAATGCCAAGATTAAACTGACATTCCGCACAGTTGATGTCGTAAAAAATTGTCCTCATAAAAAATTGTAAAATTTTTAATAAACCTTTTTCTGTGGGCTAATCAATAGGACAAGTCCCCTCCTTCAAGGTTCTTAGGGCGTGTCATCAATTGATTGACAAGTAAACGTTGCATACGGCGAATTTGAGAAAAGCTTAAGGATAATTTTCTCTATGCGCCGATATGCTCTACGGGATGAAGATTGTTTATGAAAGGCCTTTACCAACATTAGCGAATACCGATGGTGAACTATTACAATTTACAAAATCATACTTTAAGCTGGCTATAATGCCAGAAGAGGCTTTAAGTCATTTATTACCTTTAACATTAGAGAAGAGTTCAAAGGAAATTTTGCAAGGGGCAAGAAAAGATAAATCAGGAAAAATAAAGCGAATCGAATTCCCTTGGTTGGTAAAAGGAAACAAGAAACATAAGGGTTGGAACAATACGGTTTATGGACATATCATTATTGATCAAGACAGGTTAATACTTGAGACAAACTCTCAAGAACGTGCTCAAAAAGGTAAAAAGCTATTAAGTAAATACCTTGGCGAGGCTATTACTTTCCAGCAATCATTGATAGAGACACCTGAGCAAAAAATGAGATCATTACCAAAATCTAGCTCTGGAAAGGACGAAGAATCTATTAAATTACTTAAATCACCAGAAGTACAAGAACAAAATCAAAGCCTTAGCTCAATCCCATTGGGAAAGCTGGTTTGATGAATCTATCCCTGCATTAGGGAATAAGTGAGCCTAAAACAAAAGATGGTAGAGAAAGGCTTGAGGCCTTGCTGTTGCAGTATGAACACTATGATTTAGAAAAAGGCGATAATCTATTTAAAGCAGATATTAGTTATTTGAGAAAAGAATTATGCTTATGACTATAAAAGTTTTAAGGAGATGATTGAAACAATAGGTCCGGTTGCACTTATTGTTTGAATCCGCGTCCCATTTAATCAAGCAATCAACTAAAACATCCTTGAAATTCCCTTTATTTATGTAGAAAAACTTGATGGAACATTACTTCATTTTCCTGCTTAGGTTGGTTAAATGTCTCACACTCCCAGCGATTACGGCAACTCTCGCGAATTTGGCCGCAAGAAGCAGTTATTTTAAATATGGGATTTATCTGATTAGGATTAAAAGAGGAAATCAAACTTTTAAACCGAGCAATAAATCCATCATTTCTCTCTAGCTCACGTGCTAGGGAAGGAGCACAATTCTCACATATATCGTTTAAAGAATGTAGATGTAAAACTACTCCTTCTATGCTCTCTTCGGGTGCCAAAGATAAAAAGCTAGTCTTTATATCATACAACCAATCTTCATCTCCCATTTTTTGAAGTAGATGTCGTTGCCTTAAACCATCTAGGATATCCAGATCTGTTTTTCTCCGATTAATATGCGTATAAGGCGGTTGAGAGAGAATTGATCTTAATTCTACCAATGTATGCCTAGCTTCTCTAATTTTACCGTCTTCATTAAGTAATAACGGGGATAAGTTAGTAGGATTACCTTCCCTTCTTTGATCTACTTCATATAAAAGTCGATCAATTTCCTCTAATATACGGATGGCTTCTTCTTTCATTTGGGGGATAGTTATTATGGGCTGACTTTCTTGCTCTATAATTTCCAAAGGCTGCTTAAAACTTTCTTTAATTGCTTCCTTGCTGGACGCTGCTAAAATATTTTTGAGAAAAAACCTCAAGTTATCTTCCCTTTGCGGTATCTCAAAAAAATGGTGATTTACAGCGGCTAAGTTCTCTACTTTTTCTATAGCTTCATTTATAGCTCTTTCTATTCCATAATTCCAATAGGCTGGAGTAGATGCAAGGGACTTCTCTAAGAAAAAAAGTACCTTTTGTTCGCTATGAGAATGTCTATCATGTAAGTAGTTAACCTGTGCCTGAAGAGATCTTAATTGGTCTTGAAGCTGATCTAAAGACAAGTTTGGTGAGAGAAAACTCACGGGCAATTCTTCGCTAATTCTTATATCGTGTATTTTACTATAAATAGCAGGATGTATAACTGAGCCTTCTGTAGATGCAAATCTCTTAGCTAGTTCGGCTTGAATGTTTGAAGGCTTAAATGAATAATGTGTTGGCTCTACTTTATAATATTCTTTAAATTTAATAAGGCTAGAATTATCTTCTCTTTTTTCTCTTACTTCAGATCCGCTAATAAAGATAAGATTTTGAAAACAGTTAGTATTTCTGTACTCGTATTCATCTTCCTTTTTTACAATTACACTTAATCTAATAAGCGCTATGTTTTTAGGATCTCTCTTTGATGCACTTAAGTATCCTACTATTCCTTTATCTTTACATATATCACTGAATACTTCGTGCTCTTTAGTGAAGTCTAGCTCTTTTTTATTTGGTAATGTAACCGTTAAAGAAGGCTTCCATGTCCATCCCTCATAAAATTCATCATTTTCGTTGCCCAATACGCAGCAAGAAAAGAAAAAAAACACATTTAAGAAAGTTACATATACCCTACAACGAGAAAACATTTTTCACCTTTTAACTAACACCATAAGATTTTATTTATATTTTTTATAGTAATTATTATGCGCTTTAATACACGAGGTAGGAACGTATCGTCGAGTATTTTCACTTTCAAGCCATGACTTAGGCACCCAAATTACTTTAGAAATACAACTTAAAATTTTCTTATTACGTTCCACTTCTCCCACCTCAGGAAACATACCTTCAAGCGAAGAAACTAAAATCTTCATTCCGTCACTGCTAGCCGCTCCTCCGCTACCCACAATATCTAAGAATTCAAAATCCTCTTGAAGCAGAAGAGGCATAAATGCTTTTATTCCTTTTTCAGTTAATCTATTAAAAGACAAATTAAGAACCTTCAAAGAAGGTAAGCTTTTTAAAGAAAAATTGACAATTTTTTCAATACTATTATCTGTAATATTATTCTTGCTTAAATCCAGCCTTGCAACCCCAGATAAGTCTTCTTCTTCCAGCTCTTGTAGTAAGCCATCTACGGTTACAGTACGTGAGCTTGCTTGTGCATCAGTAAGCCTTGCTCCTCTTCGTGTTAACATTGAGGGACCGCTATAATCCAGTTCTTCATTATCAGCGTACATGCTATATGCATCCGTCACAAAAATTGCACCAGCTAAAGCTAGTAAAATTCCTGTGTTCTGAAAATATTTAATATAGCTCATTTGTATTCTCGTCCTTATTTACAAATTTTAACTTCTTTCATTCTAGAAAAATAAAAAACATACGTCAAGAAGTATTTAGTAATGGCATGGACTGGAGATTCACCAAAAGCTGAACCATCGGAGTACGTTGCAGAGTAATTTCTTCTCTTCCTCCGCAGGTTCATAAACTGGTAGGGGAAGACCAACCATGAACCATACTGTTAAACAACCCACTGCCATCGGGTTAGACCTCGCAAAAAGCACCATGCACTTGCATGCATTAGATGACTACGGAGGTACGCTTTGGAAAAAGACTCTGAAAACAGAAGAGCTGGTGATATTTTTGAAAAATTTGAATCCCTGTTTAATCGGCATTGAAGCCTGTGGGGGGAGTCACTATTGGCATCGAACACTTTCATCGTTGGGCCATACTGTCCACATGATATCGCCTCTGCGAGCGAAATCTTTTGTTGAAGGTCAGAAAAATGACAAGAATGATGCGGCCGCTATCGCCAATGCGGTGACCAATCGACAAACACGAATCATTCCTCCCAGAACAATCTGGCAGCAAGAAATTGAAAGTTTACATACGATGCGAGGTTTAAAAATAAAGCAGCGAACTCAGATCATAAATCACATGCGTGGAATGATGAATGAGTATGGTACTTCCTGCAGAACAGGAGCTATCTGGTTTGAAAATAACGCCAAAGAACTCATTGAAAAAGCAGCAAAAGATAATGACTCTTTCCCAAAGCTTATTGTAGAAGAACTACTGATTCAGGTCAAAGACCTGGAGGTTATCAAGGGGCGTATTCAAGACGTTGAAAAGCATCTTATTAAGATCTCACAAGAAAACCCCTGTAAAAGGCTCATGACAATTCCAGGTATTGGGCCTTTGATTAGCACGATGCTTTATGGGTATGCGGATAAGGGTGAGTACTACAAAACAAGCAGAGATTTTGCCGCATCCCTCGGTCTCGTTCCACGACAATACTCCACAGCTGCGACACGAAGCTACTTAAAGGAGTTGTTTATATGGATACATCATAAACCATCTATACCACTAGATGAACCTAGGGATCTGAATAAAGAAGCGATCCTGACAATGTAACGAGGCATGGGAACATGCGGGGGACAAATCGTAAGAGGAGAACCCTTCTGGAAACTACATCCGGATGAGTGCTAGGTAGGCGGTATGGTGAAGAAATCTAAATCTGCGATAAAGATCGTTATATTGAATGAGTGGAAGTAGTTGATACACTCAATCCAAAAGGTAATGGAAACAGGAGGAATGTCTCAGTGGTGCATCCTCGTGGTCAATAAGTTTCCCGGTCGACAGCAGGCACCTAACCCGTCGTACATCTTTAAGCGGAACGTGGAAAACCCTATATAGCTCCCGCAAGGGACAGTTAACCGTAAGGGAGACCTATGGTTATGTAGGACTAGGAGGTTGGAAAAAGCGAATGTCGTTCTGTAACGGGGCGGATAAGGGTTTAAACGTTACCCTACTGCGAAAGCAGGCTGACGTCCAATTGGTCTTTCTTTGCGAGATAAATTGGAGAACCGTAAGAATGAGGAAAAGCAAATGACGGCAGTGGAAATACCATTGACTGGTGCATCTTCAGCTCCCGAACTAACTTGGGCAGCCATTAATTGGCAACAGGTCAGATTTGAGGTAAAACGGCTGCAATTGCGTATCGCAAAGGCTGTTCGAGGAAAACGCCACGGTAAAGTGCGAGCTTTACAGTGGCTCTTAACGCACTCCTTCTCTGCTAAACTATTGGCAGTGAAGAGAGTGGCCGAAAATTCTGGGGCTAAAACCCCCGGAGTCGATGGAGTTCTCTGGAAAACTCCGGAAAAGAAAATACAAGCGGTGAAATCGTTACAGAGGCGAGGGTACCAACCCTTGCCATTGCGAAGGATCTATATTCCAAAAACTCAAGGACGTCGTCCCCTTTCCATTCCCTCTCTGATCGACAGAAGTATGCAGGCATTGCATCTCCTGTCCTTAGAGCCGGCAGCGGAAATGATGGCGGACAAGAACGCATACGGCTTCCGCCCTAAGCGTTCTACAGCCGATGCCATCGAGCAGTGTTTCAATTCACTTGCAAGAAAAGTATCGCCACCTTGGATTCTGGAAGGAGATATCCGAGCCTGTTTCGATAATCTTTCGGCAAAATGGTTAGTAGACCATATCCCCATGGATAAGGCGCTTCTTAACAAATGGCTGACCGCCGGCTATGTGGAAGAGAAAACTCTTCATCCTACCCTTGAAGGAGTATCGCAAGGGAGTCCTACTTCACCGGCAATTCTAGTTATTGCTCTAAGTGGTCTGGAGAAGGCGATTAAAAGCGCTGCCTCCAGAAGAGATAAGGTGAACGTAATCTCCTACGCGGATGACTTTGTCATCACAGGAGCTTCAAAAGAAATTCTGGAAGATAAGGTCATGCCAATCGTAGCTACTTTCCTCAAGGAGCGTGGTTTGGAACTTTCTCCTCAGAAAACCAAAATCACGCATGTGGATGATGGGTTTGATTTCCTAGGTTTCAATGTACGCAAGTACAAGGGCAAGCTTCTTATAAAGCCCTCTAAGAAAAATGTAAAATCTTTCTTGGGCGAGATTCGAAGGGTAATCAAATCAAACCCAACCGCAAAAACAGAACACCTCATCTGGCAACTTAATCCAAAGATTAGGGGCTGGGCGAATTATTTCTGCCACGCGGTTTCCAAAGAAACTTTCAGCTATGTAGATCACTGTATTCTCAAAACAATAATACGATGGGTTAAAAGGAGACATCCAGAAAAAGGGGCGGTGTGGAGGTGCAAAAAGTACTTCCGTTCCCAAGGCTTGCAACACTGGATATTTTCTGCGGCCGTAAGAGACGAAGAAGGAAATACATCTTTCGTAGATCTTCTTAAGGCATCAAATATACCTATTCGTAGGCATGTTAAAATAAGGGCTGAGGCTACTCCTTATGATCCTCAATTCAAGGAATACTTTCTAAAACGCAAATGGTTGCGCGTAAGAAAGGAGACCAAGATTAATCAGAAAGGAGAACCCCTGAACTTTAACAGCTCCAGAGAGGTTAAGCGGACAACCGGGTCACTTAAAACTGGCCTTTGAAAGGCTTGAGCCGTGTGCTTCGAAAGAGGCACGCACGGTTCTTATGGGAGCTGAGGCTGGAGACAGCCTCAGCTTACCAGGCGAGGCAAGCCAATATATGGAAGGATTTCAAAAAGAGGCAACACAGACCTAAAATTACCTGAGAAGGGATTGTGGAGGCTGAAAATTTCCTGACCTCCTTTTTTATAAGTTTTAAGTATTTTAAATTTTTGTCCCATCAGAGGATGGTACGGATGGACTACTTCTACATATTCCAAATTTCGAGCGTCTTTAATTGTAGTTAAGTCTAATTGTGTTAAACGAACTTAGATTATTAACCAGTGTACACTTTGACTCCCAGTTACTTTTAAGTGTGATCCTTGCAGGGGATCAACGTCTGTGTACTGTCGGCAAAGGTGTGTGACTGCTGAAAGGTGTGTGAGGTAAGCTGTGAGGGGGGATCCTGTTTACCTAATGGAGCGAGGCCGCATTTTCCTTTCAGTTACGCTCGTTTCTTGGTTTTAAACGGAACAACTTCTCCCTTTCCAATATTACGCTTCTTTAAGGTGACTTTGCTTCTAAAGAGCTCATAGTGGTTTTTTAGCCGATCGACAAAAGGCGGATCTTGTATCAGGAACGAGAAAAGTTCTAAGAACTCTTCAGCATGATCAGATTGAGGCCCTTCAGGATCGAGACAGCCTCCTATTAAACCTTCTGCTGTTTGTGGGTCGAATCCCACCTTGCGATAAAAGGTTTTGGATCTCCACCCATACATAATTGTGGCACAAATTTTTGGGAGGCTACCCGGGGTAATATCTACAATGAGAATTGAAGTTTTATAGCAATTGCAATCAGGGTTGGGGCAATAATAATCAATAAGATCAAAAATCCCATTAAGCGCCGGAGGATTTTCAGGGTCAGCAAGTATAAGTTGGCACCTATCAGAATCGGCTTGGTCAGGAAAGACATCTTCAAAGGATCTCATATACTTTGTTCTTGTCTAAATTCATTTCGTCATACAGTGAAAGTGGCATTGGTTTATTTTTTAAACAAGTTAAAAGTTTCATTGCTCTTTTCGCTGTCATGCGACGAAGTAATTTAAAATATCCCCTTGAATATTGAGGAAATTATGGCACACTACGATACATAGAGGGAAAATAAGAATGAAGAAACCTGAGAGAATAGTCCTCCATGCAGGAGAAATTAATTCTTTAAAGGAAAGATTATCAGTTTCTAATTTAGAGGATCCCGACAAACATCTTTTAACAGGGATTTTGCAATTTTATGTATGGTTGCAATGGGCCCTGCAAGAAACAAAGCTTAGTGTTCATAGACTCCGTGCCCTTTTTGGATTTAAAACCGAGAAACGATGTCATTTATCTGATGAGCTTGATGAGGCAGAAACTTCTGAGGAAGCCCAGGGGACAAA
Organism: Pseudomonadota bacterium; assembly: GCA_021809225.1. The sequence goes on from JAKBAL010000079.1 coordinate 7,862, forward strand.
GCCAAGTGACGAGTTTGGTCAAATCCTGAGCCAAAAGCTTCAATCCATAAAGGAAGAAGAGACATTACTTCAAAAACAGAAAGAGAAGAAGAGAGGCCATGGCCGTTTAGGGCATAAGGATTATCCAGGCGCTGTGGTTGTAAACCAAGAGCATGAATCCCTCAAACCAGGAGATACATGCCCTAAAAAGTGTGGGGGCCACCTCTATTCTCTTGAACCAAAGGCTCTGGTTTGTTTAACAGGTCATGCTCTAGCTTCCGCCACGAAATACTTATTGGAAAGCTTAAGGTGCAGTCGCTGTGGCCAGGTTTTTACAGCAAAACCTAAAGAAGGAACGTTAAATCGAAAGTATGATGAGGCTCTTAA
>JAKBAL010000080.1:0-6865 GCA_021809225.1 Pseudomonadota bacterium
ATCTAGAAGCCACCGTAATGTACGAGCCAATTCCGGGAAGGAGAATGGTATGACCTGATACGGTGATGGCCTCTGAAGCGACCACAAAAAACCATCCCCCAGAAACGGACATCATCATGTTCCATAAAAGCTGGGGAACAGCATAGGGAACTTCAAGACGCCAATAACGTCTCCATGGTGAAAGACGATAAAGGCTCGCCACTTCAGTCAATTCTTTTGGAACACTAATAAAGGACTGATAAAGACTAAAAGTCATATTCCAGACTTGAGATGTAAAAATGGCAAAAATAGAAGCGCATTCAACCCCTAAAAGACTTCCCGGAAAAAGAACCATAAATCCGGTAACCGTAATCGATAAAAAACCTAAGATAGGAACGGATTGTAGGATATCCAAAAGAGGAATCAAGATAAGTTCGGCCTTTTTACTTTTTGCTGCAACACTTGCATACACAAAACTAAAGATAAGCGATAAAAAAAGCGCAAATAACATTCGTAAAACGGTCTGCAAAGCGTAATAAGGAAGATGAATAGGATCTAAAGATAATGACACTGGTTCCGAGTCTATAAAGGGAACCGCCATTTCGCGACTTCCCCAGATGAGGAGAGTTAACCCTGTAATGACGACAAATAAGGCTAAGCCATCCCAACGAGATAGCTTTACGCGTAACAGTGAAGAGACATACAGCAATCTTAAAATAGGTAATCTCCCTCTTTTTCGTAAAAAAGATATATCACACAATGCGTAAATATAATATGATCTGGCCGAGGCTTTTTTTTACGCAAAAAATGCTGTGGCTCTTAAAAATTATAATAAAGTATGAGTAGACTGATCAAAATGCGCTCCTTACAATTATCTTCCATAATTTTTGTGTGGATCTTCTGTCTTGTGGGTTGCACACTGGGGCCTGATTTTGAAACGTCTCTCCCCCCTGAAACACAATCTTATACAGAATCTAAGTTGCCGGAAAAAACTGTTGAAACAAAAGGCTCAGGAGGTCAGGCTCAGTATTTTATTGAAGGAAAAGATCTTCCTGCTTGTTGGTGGGAACTCTTTCACTCGAAATCTTTGAATGCCCTTATTGAAAAAGCTCTTAAAAATAGCCCGACCATGCAAGCCGCTCAAGCCGCTCTTCTGCAAGCTCAAGCTAATCTCCAAATTTCAACTGCCGCGATCTATCCTACCCTCAATGCTCAGTTTTCTCCAGAAAGAGAACGATTTAACGCAGCTATCTTTGCTTTTCCTGTGCCGCCTCAAACGTTTAATGTCTTTTTTGCGACCGTCAATGCGGCTTATACTATGGACGTGTTTGGCGCCATTCGTCGTCAAATTGAAGCCTCAGAAGCGCAACTTGACTACCAACTCTTTGTCACAGAAGCAACTTACTTGACGTTAACCTCAAATATTGTGACAACGACAATCATGGAAGCCTCTTTGCGGGGGCAGATTCACGCCACAAAAGAACTCATCTCTCTTCAAGAAAATATTCTAAAAATAATACGAGATAAATTTCGACTGGGTGGAACTTCCAATTTAGATGTTTTGGCTCAAGAGACTCAACTTGCTCAAACTCAGGCGACTCTTCCTCCTCTTGAAACAGCTCTCGCGAAAACTCGCAATGCCCTTGCCATTCTTGTTGGAGATTTGCCAAGCGAAAGTGAGATTCCTGCTTTTAGCTTGACGGAGTTGCACCTTCCTACGGAATTACCGCTAAGTCTTCCTTCATGCCTTGCCCAACAAAGACCCGACATTAAAGCAGCCGAAGCTCTTCTTCACAGCGCTTGTGCGCAAGTTGGGGTTGCAACAGCGAATCTATTCCCTCAATTCACCATTACAGGGGAGTATGGAGGACTTGCTGATAGGATAGAGAGAATATTTGATCCACGATCTATTGTCTGGAGTCTTGTAGGTAATGTCTTACAACCTATTTTCCAGGGAGGCCTTCTTATTGAAAAGCGAAAAGCAGCTATTGCAGGATTTGAACAAGCTCTGGCTCAATACAAACAAACTATTCTTCAAGCTTTTCAGAATGTTGCGGATACTTTGCAAGCCCTTGAAAATGATGCAAAACAGCTTCACATTCAAACTGATGCGGAGCAGGCTGCTTGGCAAACCCTTAAACTTACGAAGGTTCAATACAAAGTGGGTGCTGTCGGTTATTTGAATTTACTGAATGCGGAAAATCAATATCAGCAAGCACGTATTGGGCGCATCCAAGCTGAAGCGACTCGCTATGCGGATACAGCTGCACTTTTTCAAGCGTTAGGCGGAGGATGGTGGAATCGTCCACCTATTGTTTGTTCCATAGCTACAGAAACAAAATGATTGGTAAATCTTAATTGGTCATCGAACGGAGATAAATAATGTCAAAACGCATGATCATCATGCTTATCCTTACAGGGCTGCTTTTTGGAGGTATTTTTGCCTATAAAGCTTTTGAGTCGTTCATGACGAAAAAGTATATGAGTTCCCACTCAACACCTCCTGTAGCGGTATCAGCCATGACAGTGACACTTTCATCCTGGCAGCCTCATCTTACGGCGACGGCGTCTCTCCGAGCTATCAAGGGTGTTGATATAACATCTGAAGTTCAAGGACTTATTAAAACGATTTGGTTTAAGCCGGGACAAATCGTTAATCAAGGAGACTTAATTCTTGAATTAAATCCTGACGTTGAGAGTGCACAACTTAGGGCTTTAGAAGCTCAAGCAGAATTGGCTCAAATTACCTATAAACGAGATAAAGAGCAATTTATCGTTCATGGAGTAAGCCAGGCCACACTTGATATGGATGAAGCAAATTTAAAAAGCGCAATCGCTCAAGTTGATCGGCAAAAAGCTCTCATTGCGCAAAAAATTATTCGCGCTCCTTTCAAAGGACGTCTTGGTATCTCAGCTGTTAATTTGGGTCAATTCTTAAATCCTGGAGATAAGATTGTGACTCTTCAGTCTTTGGATCCCATTTATGCGGATTTTTATCTTCCTCAGCAAGATCTCGCAAAAATTGCCCTTAATCAAACCATCTTCCTCACCACGGATAGCTATTCACAAGCGTCGTTTGCGGGGAAAATTACAACGATTAATCCTATTGTTGATCTACACACACGAAATGTTGAGGTGGAAGGAACCCTTTCTAACGCTGAACAAAAGTTGCTTCCGGGCATGTATGGTGTTGTCACCATCAACACAGGAGCGGCTCAAGATTACCTTACGCTTCCCCAAACGGTCATTAGTTACAATCCTTATGGTGATCTCGTTTATGTTCTGAAAGAAAAAGAGAAAGATAAAAGTGGAAACATTATTTATGTTGCGACTCAAAAATTCGTTACTGTTGGTGAAACTCGAGGGGATCAGATCCAGATTCTTTCTGGTATTGAAAAAGGGGAATTAGTTGTGACCGCAGGTCAATTAAAGCTTAAAAATGGCAGTCTCGTCATCATTAACAATTCCATTGTTCCCAGCAACAGTCCAACTCCCCAAGTTATAAATGATCAAGACTGAGGGATATCGATGAAATTTACAGACCTCTATATTCATCGGCCTGTGCTCGCTTGCGTTGTGAGTTTGATGATTCTCGTTTTAGGGTTGCGTTCTCTGGGCCTGTTGCCGATTCGTCAATTTCCTTTTACGCAAAATGCTGTTGTTACAGTCTCAACGGTTTTTACAGGAGCCGACCCTGAGCTTATTGCTAGCTTTATTACAACTCCTCTGGAACAATCCATTGCTCAAGCCAATGGCATTGATTATTTAACCTCCATCAGCAACCAAAATTCTAGTACAATTCAAGCTACTTTACGTCTTAACTACGATACACAAAAAGCGCTTACTGAAATTAATACAAAAGTGAACGCTGTCTTAAATCAACTTCCTAAAACCTCACAACTGCCCGTCATTACCGTGGCCATCGGTGATGTTCTCGATGCTATGTATATTGGATTTAATAGTGATGTTCTTCCCAATAATAAAATTACAGACTACTTAATCCGTGTTGTTCAACCTAAACTTCAGGCGGTAGATGGAGTGCAAATTGCGGAAATTTTAGGCAGCCGGCAATTTGCAATGCGTGCTTGGCTCGATCCTGTGAAGATGTCAGCTGTAGGCATGACGCCTGCTCAGGTTTCAACTGCAATTACATCAAATAACTTTATTGCGGCGGCAGGCCGAACAGACGGCCAAATGGTGACTGTCAACTTATCAACCGATATGGGCTTAGAAACGATTGAAGGATTTCGTAACCTTGTTGTGAAAGCGGAAAATGATACTATTGTGCGGCTCAAAGACATTGCAACCGTCTCCCTAGGGGCACAGAATTATGATACGGCTGTTAAATTTGATGGAAAACAAGCAGTTTATGTTGGAATTCAGGTTGCTCCCGCAGCGAATCTTCTTACTGTTGTTGGACACATTACAAAGCTATTTCCAGAAATTCAAGCTCAATTTCCGGAAGGATTAAATGGGAAAATTGTTTATGATTCAACAAAATATGTTAATGCCTCTATTCTTGAAGTTGAGCAATCTTTATTGGAAGCCATTGCTATCGTTATTGTGGTTATTTTCCTCTTTTTGGCATCGTTCAGAAGTGTGATCATTCCTATTTTTGCCATTCCGTTGTCTCTGATTGGCGCTTTTTTTATTATGTTTCTTTTGGGATACTCTATTAACTTATTGACCCTTTTAGCCCTTGTTCTTTCCATTGGTTTGGTCGTTGATGATGCCATTATTGTGGTTGAAAATGTTTATCGTCATATTGAAGAGGGAACGAAACCTTTCGATGCAGCTATTCTTGGAGCTCGTGAACTCGCCAATCCCATCATTGCTATCTCAGTGGTTCTTATTGCTGTCTACGTTCCTATTGGTTTTATGGGGGGACTTACAGGTGTTCTTTTTACTGAATTTGCTTTTACCTTAGCGGGAGCTGTTGCGATTTCAGCTATTATTGCCCTGACACTTTCACCGATGATGTGTTCAAAGTTTTTAAAACCTGCAAATCAAGGGCGGTTTGCTGCTTTTATCAATCACCATTTTTCACGTCTTGCAAAAGGCTATGAGAGAACTTTACATGACTCTCTTAACTATCTGCCTGTCACCGCTGTGTTTGCGGTTATTGTCCTTTTAAGCATTGGGTTTTTGTATGTAAGTTCAAAATCTGAGCTAGCCCCTCAAGAAGATCAAGGGATTATCATTTCTCAACTCACGGCTGCCCCTAATGCAGCTTTAATGCAAACACAGCTTTATTCAGAGAAAGTTTTTAAAGATTATAATAGCTTTCCTGAAACAGACCATGTTTTTCAATTTGATGGTTTCAATGGCCTTAATTTAGGTCTTGCCGGGATGGTGCTTAAACCTTGGGATGAAAGAACAAAGATCGCAGATCAACTACAATCTCAAGCACAAAACCTCCTCAATCAAATCGCAGGACTTAAATCCGCTGTTTTTCAGCCCTCTCCTCTTCCCGGAGCTGGGAGTGGGTTGCCCATGCAATTTGTCATTCAAACAACCGAAACCTATGCTATTCTTGATGAAGTTGTGCAAACTATCATGGATGTCGCATCAAAAACGCGAAAATTTGCTTATCTTGATTCTGATCTTAAAATAGATAAGGCTCAAACAACTCTTGAGATTGACCGCTATAAAGCGGCTTTGCTTGGTTTGAACATGACAGATTTAGGCAATCTTCTTCAGGCTGCCTTAAGTCAAGGTTATGTTAACTTTTTCAATTTTTACGGACGTTCTTATCAAGTCATTCCTCAAGTCACTCACAGTGAACGTATAAATTATTCGCAACTTGCAAACTACTACATGAACACATCAGATGGATCTTCGATTCCTTTGTCGACAGTGACAAAATTCAAAGTAAAAGTTGTCCCCGAATCCATTAACCATTTTCAACAGCTTCGGTCTGCCACAATTTCTGGTGTTCCTGCTCCTGGTGTTACCTTAGGGGAAGCGCTTGAGGTGATGAAAGATATCGCGAAAACAAATCTTCCCAACGAATTTTCAATAGATTATGGAGGAGCCTCAAGGCAATACATTCAAGAGGGAAGTTCCCTTTTGGTGACTTTCTTTTTTGCCATTATCATTATTTATCTTTCCCTTGCCGCCCTTTTTGAAAGCTTTCGAGATCCTTTTATCGTTCTTATCAGTGTCCCCATGTCAATTTGTGGGGCCATGATATTTATTTGCCTGGGCATTGGAGGGGCTAGCCTTAATATCTACACAGAAGTCGGTCTTGTAACTTTAATCGGTCTTATTAGTAAACACGGCATTCTGATTGTTCAATTTGCTAATGATCTTCAACAAGAAGGCAAAAACAAAAGAGAAGCGATTGAACAAGCTGCCGCCATTCGTCTTCGTCCTATTTTAATGACAACAGCAGCTATGGTGTTAGGTGTTATTCCTTTAATCACAGCAACAGGCGCCGGTGCGGTGAGTCGCTATTGTATTGGGCTTGTTATTGCTTCAGGGATTTCTATTGGGACACTCTTTACCTTATTTGTCGTTCCCGCCATGTATATCTTTCTTGCAGAGGAAATTAAGCCTTCTAAGGATTAGGTTCTAGGGACAAAATTTAAGGGGGGGAAGAGAGAGTTTTATAAAAAAGTAGATCTTCAATCACAAAACCATCAATTTCGTGGCGTAAATCAAAGAATCTTTACACAAGCAAATAAAACCTATGAGTTGCAGAAAATGTAAATTTGTTCCTTTGGGTTCTCGGAGCTTACTGCATTGATGACACGAATTTGTGCTGGATTAATCCCCATTTCAATGAGGAGGTCCTTAACTTCTTCTCCTCGTTGGGGAGTTGTTTCTAAACTCACAATTTCGAGTATACTTTGAGGACCTTTAAGTCCTCTTTTTGCAGAGGAGA
>JAKBAL010000080.1:6875-8219 GCA_021809225.1 Pseudomonadota bacterium
ATATACCATTTATGGTTTCGCAGTTCTTGGCTTGGTTCTAACACGGCTAAAGGAAACCTGCCTTTTTCTATGGAGGTATAAGAAGGGAGCCCCACGGAGTTTTTTGTCTCTACCTCAGGAAGTGCCTCAAGGGGTTCTTCTTCTGAGAGAGGTTGGACTGGTGGAGGAGAGGGGATAACAATTTGCGGGAGAGGTGGTTGAGGAGAGGACTCAGCGAGGATGGGAGGATTTTCTTCTTTTGCTTCTTGAGAGAGGGGAGGAACAAGAGACAAAGGCTCTGAGCTTATTAATTCAAGAGGCTCTTCGTCTGGTATGTCAAGAAGGTTGCTTTCCTGAAGTTGTGCCTCAAGACGTTCATCGCTACTTTCTATGGATGCATAAGAAGATTGCTCATCTGAATCTTTAGCTTGTCTGTAGAGACTATTACTTTCCTGAAATTGTGGCTTAAGGTGCTCATCCTTTTGAAGTTGTGTATTGTGAACATCTTGGGTTGGATGATGAGAAAAAGAGAGGGGCATTTTGGCCTGTGGTTTGACTTCGAGGGGAGCAATAGGGAGAGGGTAAGCAGAAGCTTTTTCTATGCAAAGGATTTGGTTTTTCCCCTTGCCGATTGATGAGGAAAGAGTTGCAAAACGAATTCGTTCTGCATTAAGCCATTCTTTTTGTCTTGTCGCATTAGCTGTCAAAATAGATGTTACTTGATTAATAGCTAGACTTACTTTTTTGAGCTCCTCAGACATAACAAAAAGATGAGCATGATCTTCATCAACAGCTCCTGGAATGTGAAGGGCCTCTTCTATTTGAAAGGAGAGGGTTTCAACTTGTTGAGAGTTTTCGGAAAAACCTATGGCCAGCTCATCCATACGGACAATCATTTCCTCAATTTTATTTAACCGTTGAAGAGCCTTATCTTCTAGCTCAACCAACTGTGGATTCGCAGGGGTTGTTCCTAGTTGTAATTTAGCTTCAATTTTACTGACGATAAGGTGATATGTATTGACGGTCGCAATAGCTTGTTCGTAAAGATTACGTGTTGATCGAATGATAGTATTTGATTGGCCTCCGATGCCCTGGATCATTTTTTGGTATTCGGTAGCCTTTTCTCCTACCTGGGTGCCCGTAGGCTTTACTGTGTATGAAGAGGGAGGAATTGCTGGTAAAGAAAGGCGTGCAATCGGAAGGCCAGGGATGTCTTTACTTTCTCCCATCGCTGACGTTTTATTGAGAACAATAATCATTATTGCCATTACTAAAAATAAAGGCAAAAGAAAATTTTTCTTAAGTAAAGAGAAAGTAGAAAGAGTGCATAATTTCTTTCTCATAGTTAAATCTCTATTCCCCGTT
>JAKBAL010000081.1 GCA_021809225.1 Pseudomonadota bacterium
AAAGGGGATGAGGGAGATTGGAGGGGGGAGGAAAACATCTAGAATACCTTTACTATTAAGCTCGAGAGTTCCGATTGATTGACCATAAGCGTTAAAAACTGTCGAGATCCCAGTGTTTGCAGCACGCACAATGGGAATCCCTTCTTCAATAGCTCGAAAGCGTGTCATCTCAAAGTGTTGGTAAGGACCTGAAGTATTTCCAAGCCAGGCATCATTGCTAACATTAATAATCCATTCTGGACGTTTATGAGTGGGACTAACAATAGCATTAGGAAAAATAGCTTCATAACAGATCAGACTCGTACAAATTGGAAAACCTTTCGGGAGAGATAAAGAGCGCTTACCTGTCCCAGGGGTTAAATCCATGGTTCCTAGAGCGTTAGTCATTTTTCCTTCTCCGAAAAGAGCGTCTATAATATATCTGAAGGGAATATACTCCCCAAAAGGAACAAGATGAGATTTATCATAATGTGTAACAATATCTCCTCTGTCATTAAGAACGAACAAAGTATTCCATACTTGAATGGGTGCCTTTCCAAGCATGGTTCGACGCATTGCCCCTGTAAATAATAAGGTTCCTTTCTGCAATGTTTTTGCCATTAACTTTCGCGAAGAAAAATCGATTTCTAGAAAGTAAGAAACAGCGGACTCTGGCCAAATAATGGCTTTGAGAGGAAGAGAAGACTTTTGGGTTGTCATTTTAAGGAGTTTTTGGAAATTCTCTTCATTTTTTTGATGGTTGCCAGGGAATGCTGGAGGAAAATTCGGCTGAATAAGTCGAATGGCAAATGAAGAGGTGGTGAGGCTATTTTGATGAGTTAGTCTATGCTTTCCCCATATCCAAGAAAGCCCTATCATGAGACAAATACCAAAAGCTATATTTCTTTCCATAGGACGTTTCCCCATAAAATATGCTAGAGAAACAACCATCAAAAGGGTTAAGAGACTTAATCCATAGGCGCCTACAAGAGAGGTAATTTGCGTCATTTCAGAGCTGAAGGCCCAGACATACCCCACAAGATTCCAAGGAAATCCAGTCAAAAAATAATGGCCTCTTAACCATTCCATTCCTACCCAAATAGAGCAGAAGGCTAGCTTACGGCTAAGGCCATCATAAGGCCATAAGGCGGTTAAGACAAACGCGGAACCAGAAAAAGCAGCGAGACAAACAGGAATCCCCAAAAGACCAACTGGAACTGACAACCAATAGGAAGGTAGACTCATAGTTAAGGCATTTGCTATCCAATAAAGCCCTACGATAAAATGTCCGAGTCCAAACCACCACCCGAGCCAAAATATTCTTAAATAAGAAGATTTTTTTCCAATCTCATAGTCAAGCAAAAACAAAACACTACCAAAAGACAACAGAAGGGCCGGAAAAACAAAAAGTGGAGCAAAGGCTAAGGCGCTTAAGGCCCCTAAAACGAAAGATATTAAAAATCGCTGCCATGGTTTAGATAGAGCAAGAGCATGAAGAAATTTCTTAATGGTCCCTTCCAAGCGAAAGGATTTCGAAATGGTGGAGCAAAGACCCTGTATCATCCAAGAATGAAAACACTTTTTCCTTTAATCATCAAGTTAAAATGCACGGCTCACTTAAGGATTGCTCTTTTTTGAATCGCATCAAATGAAGCCCAGGTGCCACCTTCCCCATCCCAGCTGCCGCGTGTAGCAGCTTTAGAATATTCAGTAGCACGCGCCTCAAAAAAGTTAGCGTGCTCGACGCCGTTGAGCATTGCCGATAACCACGTTAAGGGATGAGGCTGTTTTTGCTCATAATCACCCGCGCAACCAGTGAAGTAACCATAGACTGGCGTCAGGTTGAGCTGAGTTAAACGCCAATCAGCAATATAACGAACGTAGTTCTGAATATCTTGCATGGTCATGCCTTCAACTTCGCCCAGCTCAAAAGCCACTTCAACGAATTTGTCTTCGAGCGACACCATCGTTTTAGCGACATCAATGATATCGTCGCTTACAGATTGCGTCACTGCCCCCGTTTCCTCTGCCCAAGCATGATAAAGTTTAATTATACTTTCGCAATGCAAACTCTCATCGCGCACGGACCAGGAAACGATTTGCCCCATGCCCTTCATCTTATTATGACGTGGGAAATTCATCAGCATAGCAAAACTGGCAAAGAGTGACATACCTTCGGTAAAAGCACCAAACATGGCGAGCGTCCTGGCAACATCGGCACAAGTGCTAGTACCAAAACTCTTCATATAATCTGCCTTAGCTCGCATCGCCGTGTAATCTCGAAAGGCCTCAAATTCGGATTTTGGCATACCGAGCGTCTTAAGGAGCAGCGCATAGGCATCAATGTGCACTGTTTCAATATTGGTGAAAGCCGCCATCATCATTTGCACTTCGAGTGGCTGAAAAATGGGGATATAACGCTTGAAGTAATTCTCGCTGACCTCAACATCGGATTGTGTGAAGAAGCGAAAAATCTGAGTCAACAGATTACGCTCGTTAGCTGTAAGCGTATTTGATTGCCAATCTTTGATATCCTCACCCAACGGCACTTCCTCGCCCATCCAATGAATCTGCTGTTGACGCTTCCAGCACTGGTATGCCCACGGATAGCGATCTACATCATAAGTTCCAGTGGTTTCTAGCAAACCAATCAAACCTTTCCCTTGTAACTCTAACGGATTTGCAAGTGCATAATTCATCTTAATTACCTTCTTCCGTTTTTCCTATTGGCATGCCAAGCATTCTTCATAATCGGTGCGCGTTCCTTGCTCTGTTTTTTCCGCAACCCCTTCACCGCCTGTATATTCAGCCCGTTGAATGGACTTCGAGCGGCAGTAATACAAGCTTTTGACACCTTTTTCCCACGCCGACCAATGCAGCATCAACGCATCCCATTTATCAATATCGGCAGGTAAAAAGAGGTTAAGGGATTGTCCTTGACAGATATAAGGTGCGCGATCTCCAGCCAACTCAATAATCCAACGTTGGTCGATCTCAAAGGCAGTTTTAAACACATCTTTTTCATCCTGTGATAAAGCTTTCAAATGCTGGACTGAACCCTCATTTTCGAGGATGGACTGCCATATCTCTTCATGATTGATGCCTTTGGTTTCAAGTAACTTTACAAGGTGGATATTCTTGACAGCATAATTACCGGAAAGGGTTTTGTGGTTATAGATATTAGCAGGAATAGGTTCGATACACGCACTCGTTCCCCCACAAATGATGCTGATGGACGCGGTAGGTGCTATAGCAATTTTATGGCTGAAACGGGCCTTTATATTACGATCGGCCGCATCGGGACATGCTCCTCGTTCTTCTGCCAAGTGTACAGAAGCCGCATCGGCCTCGCGTCGAATATGGCGAAACATTTTCTTGTTCCAAGATTTTGCCATCGCACTTTCAAAGGGAATACCACGGGATTGAAGAAAAGAATGGAAACCCATTAAGCCTAAGCCTACAGAACGTTCACGCATCGCCGAATACTTAGCCCGCGCCATGCCTTCAGGTGCTGTATCAATGAATTCTTGCAAGACATTATCAAGAAAACGCAAGGCATCTTCAATAATAAGAGGATGATCATGCCATTCATCCCAGGTTTCAACATTGAGGGAAGAGAGACAGCAGACTGCCGTGCGATCTTTGCCAAATTGATCAGGACCTGTTGCCAGCAAAATCTCACTACACAAATTAGACATGCGTACTTTTAAGCCGAGTTCACGCTGATGCTTGGGCATCGTTTTGTTAGCACTATCAATAAAGATCAGGTAAGGCTCTCCTGTTTGCAGACGCGTCTCAAGGATTTTTTGAAACAAATTTCGTGCATTGACCGTGCGAACAACCGCATTATCCTTGGGACTTCGTAGTCCAAATTCGACATCATCACGCACAGCTTCCATGAATTCATCGGTGACGTTGATTCCATGATGTAGATTCAAACTTTTACGATTAAAATCGCCAGAAGGTTTACGGATTTCTAAAAATTCTTCAATTTCTGGATGATGAATATCCAGATAAACGGCAGCCGCTCCCCGGCGCAGCGAACCTTGGTTAATTGCAAGTGTCAGTGAATCCATCACCCGAACAAAGGGGATGATGCCAGATGTCTTACCTGCGCGTCCCACTGGCTCGCCTACTCCACGGACGAACCCCCAATAAGTACCAACGCCACCGCCATTGGAAGCCAACAGGACATTTTCATTCCATGTCGTGACAATGCCATCAAGGCTATCGGATACTGTGTTAAGAAAGCAGGAAATAGGGAGCCCACGCTTAGCCCCACCATTAGAAAGGATTGGCGTTGAAGGCATGAACCAAAGCTTGGAAATATAGTCATAGAGGCGTTGGGCATGGGCTATATCATCCGCATAAGCACAGGCAACGCGCGCAAACATATCCTGAAAGCTCTCACCTTCGAGCAAGTAACGATCATTTAGAGTTTCCTTACCAAAATCGGTGAGAAGAGCATCTCGACCACGATCCAAGATAAGCTGCTCGACAGTAGGCTTTTGGTTATCCCTAGGCTTCTCCTCAGAAAAATCTTTTTTCTGTTGCGGCTTTTCAGGAAATTTCAAAATGCTTCGCGACGGATCAAAATCGATCAGATGCCCATGGCGGTCAAAATCGTATGCGAATTTCATAGTTAATACCCTCTATGGTTAGAGGGCAGGAGTCCTGAAAGCGGAAATACACGAAAATTGCGTATCGACACGCCCTCATCGGTGCACCCCGCCCGACGTGTTGCAATCTTGTCTAAAGGCAGGTCTCCTGGCTTGCGGGTCGTCGCTGTGACAAACTGCCTTCCCAGGATACATCCCAGTGGCTTAGCGCTTGTACAACTTGCCGCTTACAGTTGCGGGGGCAGCTCCGGCATTGCATAAAATATGTGCACCGGATTCCCATTTTAGCATCATAGTTTGTGCAGTGATGCACCTTTTGACAAAGGACATTGTAGTTTGATTGAGGGCATTGTCAATAGATGGGTATTTGCAAATTGGCATCTCAAATGCCCCTTTGAGACGCAAAGTGGCCTTTCAACCGCTATTTTGCAATATTTTTAGAAGGAGCTCCTTTTTGGACAAATTAATAAGTCGACTTAGCAAGTTGTCCAAAACAGGGGTAACCTTACCATTTCAGGCTGAAGGAAGCGAATTCATATCAATCACAAATCGAAATTTTACATCCCCTTTAATGGTACGTTCATAAGCTTTTTCAATGTCTTGAATGGGAATCAGTTCGATATCTGAAGTAATGCCTTTTTCCGCACAGTAGTCCAGCATTTCTTGCGTTTCACGAATCCCGCCAATCATGGAGCCAGCCAATTTTCTTCTTTTTTCAATTAATGAAAATTTTTGAAGTTCTAATGGTTTTTCTGGAACGCCGACAATGAAAAGACTTAAAGAAACAAAAAATAACGCGATTTATGATATTTTGCTATTGCTACAATTCTTAAATAAAACGTCTTTTCCATGACCCTATCTGGGCATTTTCCTCGAGCACGAGTGCGCATTAGCGAGGACAAAGGAGGAAAGGAAAACCTAAATCCCAGCCTGAGGTTCAGGAGACCTTTTAGGCACTTTTTTTGAAGTGACTTTCTTTGGTTTTGCTTTCCTACCACCTGAAGGGATAGAAGATGATTTGGGGATATCCGGCCCAGAAGCATATTTTGGGCGATCGAGCTTTCCTTCCTTTAGCAAGACATTAATTTCGTCACCGCTAAGAGTTTCAAATTCCAATAAAGTTTTTGCAAGAAGCTCGAGGTGATCTCTATGTTTAGTGAGAATACTTTTTGCTTTTGTGTAGCCTTCCCCAACAATGCGTTTGATTTCTTCATCAATAATCTGAGCTGTTGATTCAGATACATTTTTATGCTGAGCTACAGAATGCCCAAGAAAAACTTCTTGGGTATTTTCTCCATAGGTGATAGGTCCAAGCTTGTCACTCATGCCCCATTCAGTGACCATGCGACGTGCCATTTGGGTAGCCATGCTAATGTCGGAACTCGCTCCGGTCGTGATTTTATTCAACCCAAAAATCATTTCTTCCGCAATGCGTCCCCCCATGGCAACGGCCAGGTCTGCATAAAGTCTTTCACGGGACATTGAAACGCGATCTCCTTCAGGAAGGCGCATAACCATACCTAACGCACGTCCCCGTGGAATAATAGTAGCCTTATGGATAGGGTCTGAAGCAGGAGAGTGGAAAGCAACAACTGCGTGGCCTGACTCGTGATAGGCGGTGAGACGCTTTTCTTCTTCTGTCATGACCATTGAGCGACGTTCACTTCCCATCATAACTTTATCTTTGGCTTCTTCAAGTTCAGCCATAGAAACAGAACGACGATTTCGACGTGCAGCGAGAAGTGCGGATTCATTGATAAGATTGGCAAGATCTGCACCTGAAAATCCAGGAGTCCCGCGTGCAATCACTTTAAGATCCACATTATCTGACAAGGGAACATGACGAGCATGAACACCGAGAATTTTTTCACGACCTAAAACATCGGGATTCGGCACAACGACTTGTCTATCAAACCGACCGGGCCTTAAAAGAGCAGGGTCAAGAACGTCAGGTCGGTTGGTCGCAGCAATAAGAATGACACCATCATTCGCTTCAAACCCATCCATTTCTACAAGAAGTTGGTTAAGGGTTTGTTCCCGCTCATCATTGCCTCCACCAAGGCCAGCTCCTCTGTGACGTCCAACGGCATCGATTTCATCAATAAAAATGATACAAGGCGCATTCTTTTTTCCTTGTTCAAACAAATCACGCACACGGCTTGCACCAACACCCACAAACATCTCTACGAAGTCCGAACCTGAGATGGTAAAAAAAGGAACGTTGGCTTCTCCGGCTATAGCTCGGGCAAGAAGCGTTTTTCCTGTTCCAGGAGGTCCCACAAGGAGAACACCCCTCGGAATTTTCCCTCCCAAACGCTGAAATTTTTGGGGATCTCTAAGGAATTCAACAACTTCCTCAAGCTCTTGCTTAGCTTCATCGACACCTGCAACATCATTAAAAGTTACTTGGGTTGCTTTGTCATCCAAAAGACGTGCTTTAGATTTTCCAAAACCCATGGCTTTGCTCCCTCCTGATTGCATTTGACGCATGAAAAAAATCCAGATGCCAATAAGCAAAATCATAGGAAGCCAGGAAATAAGAATTTGAAAGAAGGTTGGTATATCTTCCTCAACAGCAGCAGCCTTAATCCGAACATTGTTTTCTAAAAGTCTATCAACAAGATGGGTGTCATGGGCTGGAATGACGGATGAGAAGGTGCTCCCATCACTTAAATGTCCGGTCACCATATCGCCTCGAATCAAGACTTCTTTGACACGACCTTCTTTAGTATCTTTTAAAAGTGTTGAATAATCGATACTTACATGTTCCCTTTGAGAGGGGGGAGATTGGAACAAGTTAAAGATAGCAACTAAAAAGAGTCCAATAATAATCCACAGGGCTAAATTACGATTCATGAGGTTCGGTTCTCGCGTTAATAGAAGAATGTCTAATTCTATATAGTGAATCTTAATGAATCATGAAAGAGGGGTTTTAAATAAAAAAATTTATGAAAATCCACTCCACTTTTTACATCATAGCAAAGATGAGGAACAGAGACAACTTTTCCTTCGAACCAAAGGGCAGGTAAAGTTGGCCAAATGTGAGAAGGAATTGAGGACGTTACTTCTTTCTTTAAACCTGGACAGGACCCTAAAGAAGCAAGATATGTTTCCTGTGAAACATATTTTTTAATCAAAGGATCAATCCAAAAGCGATTATCCCATAGAGTTCTCCCTTGTAACTGAAAGAGAGAGAGCTTTTCTTCGATAGCAGAAACTTCACGTAAGAGAAAAACTTCTTTCTCTCGTTGAAGCCAATAAATTCCCCCAGCTGTAAAAGGAGAAGAAGCCTTTAATTTTTCCAAAATAATGTCCACTTGGATGGAGCGAGGGAAATAATGTGCGCAAGAAAACCATTGCATGAGAAAAGGAATAAGTCTTTTGGCAAGGGCTGGATGCAATTCTTCAAAAGACTTTTTCCGCAATGAAAGATATCCTCCTTCGTAGACCTGAACGGTGGTTTGAATAGCTTTTTGAAGAGAATCATGAATAAAATCTGCGTCAACCTTTAGTTTTTCCATGGTATTTGTAAGGCGCTGGTTAG
>JAKBAL010000082.1 GCA_021809225.1 Pseudomonadota bacterium
CGGATTTTGATTGTACCATCATCAATAACGTATTGAGTAATAATGCCGGTGGGAAGAAGATCTTCGGTTGTGACATAATCGGATTCATAATTCGTTTTTCCAAACTCATAGACTGCAATCTGGACTGGCCAAAAGGGTTGCGCTGCAAATTGTTGGGTACTCTTATTTGCAGGATTTCCAGCCGTAACCTTTTTTGCTCCAACGAACGTATTAACTTGAGAAGCTCCGTCCGTCGAGCTCCCATCAAATACAATCTGGGAAAACATATGATTCCCTTCTTCAGCCGTCTTTAAAAGCGCAATTGTATGTTGAGTCGGAAAAAGAGTACCTTCAGGAAGCTTCAGCGTGACTTTCTTAGGCTTTTGATAAAAAACATCTACAAGGTTTCCATTTCTCTTGGCTTGGCCTCGAATATCCTCAACGAGCTCGTCATTTATTTTTCGGAAAGTGTTGAACTTAAAAAGCGTTCCATCATCTGCTTCATAAGTCACATAGCTCCATCTAATATGCTTGACTGTTTCATCGTCAAGATACTGCCATATTTCAGAGCGTTGCTGAACGGTCCACCCTCCACACACCTTATTCATCTCGACCATCATTGTACCCCGTACTTCAGTAATACTGGTGTTAAGGGCTGGTCGCCCCATCATTGAGATTGTATAGTAGGCGCGATGAGGCTGAAGTTCGACGGCAGCTTTAAGGCCAAACGATACAAAAACTTCCAGAGTTATAGATAGATATGCAACAAAATATGCGGGATTCCGCACGTACTCCTCCATAAAAATAAGCGTTACCAGTTTTCAATATACTTCAATTTATAGAGATTTCACGAAGAAATCGTTAAAAAGATAAATATTTTTTAAGAGCCATTGACACAGCAGGATAGGAGCTTATTAATATAAAAAAATTCTAAGGATCATTAGAGAAATGACAATAAAAATTACCTTTCAAAAGCCTCTTCCTCATGAAACACTTTGCTTAGGTGTATATTCGGAATCTCAATTTCCCCTTCCCACACAAACTTGGGATAACAAACTTGATGGCTTTCTTAAAAAATCCATCAAAAATTCAAAGTTTAAGGGAGAGCTCAATCAAACATTAAGTGTCTTTTTACCTGATGGAATGCGAATCATCCTTGTTGGCCTTGGAAAAAAAGCAGATCAAAATGAAAAACAATGGCAAAAGATCGGAAGCTCCCTCTTAGGCGCCCTCGAAGGTTCCCCAACAGGGGAGGGGGCTGTCGAAATTTATAATCTAGAAAACTTTAATAATGATGAGGTTGCCGCCAATTTGGCCTTAGGAGCTCTTTTAAAATCCTGGAGGTTTGAAAAATATTTTACAACAAAAAAACCAGAGGAACTTTTTTCTGCCAAAGCCCTCATTATTTGTACACCCGATCCAATTGCTGCTGAAAAGGTCTTCGCACCTCTTTCCCAAATCGCAGAAGGCGTCTTTTTAACACGTAACGTTGTCACAGAACCGGCTAATGTCATTATGCCCGAATCTCTATCAAAGGTCGCAGAGTCCCTTCAAAAAGACGGTATTAAAGTGGAAGTTTTAGGGGAGAAAGAGCTTAAAAAATTGGGAATGGATGCTCTTCTCGGCGTTGGTCAAGGAAGCGATCAAGAAAGCAAACTCGTTGTCATGCGTTGGGACGGGGGATCGAAAACGGAAGCGCCTTTGGCTTTTGTTGGTAAGGGTGTGACATTTGATACGGGTGGTATTTCCATCAAACCTGCCGCTAATATGGAAGAGATGAAGTATGATATGGCTGGCGCTGGAGTTGTTATAGGCCTGATGAAGTCTCTTGCGTTACGCAAAGCCAAGGTCAATGTGGTAGGCGTCGTGGGTCTTGTTGAAAATATGCCTTCTGGTTCTGCCCAAAGGCCAGGGGATGTGGTGACGTCTATGTCTGGACAAACCATTGAAGTCATTAATACAGATGCTGAAGGACGACTCGTTTTGGGAGATGCCCTTTGGTACACTCAAGATAAATTCAAACCAAAACTGATGGTAGACCTGGCAACGCTTACGGGTGCCATTATCATCTGTTTAGGAAATGAACGGGCTGGCCTTTTTTCGTCCGATGATGACTTGGCTCAAGAGCTTACCAAGGCTGGTGAGAAGGTGGGTGAACTTTTATGGCGCCTTCCCCTGGATGACGCATATGACAAGGATATTAATAGCGAAATAGCAGACATGAGAAATACCAACATTAGTCGAGGCGCAGGAAGCGTTACGGCGGCCAAATTCTTGCAACGTTTTACCAATAATGTTCCCTGGGCACATTTAGATATTGCAGGGGTAACCTGGGCTCAGAAAGATTTACCTTTGTGTGCAAAAGGGGCGACTGCCTTTGGGGTACGTCTTTTGGATCGTTTTGTGGCAGAAAATTATGAGGAGAAATAACAAGCTTGTACGTTGAATTGACATAATTGACCCGCTTTCTTAATAAACTTAAACAAGAAAGACTGGATTGCTTCGTCGCATACGCTCCTCGCAATGACGATCCCCTCTACCCGTCATTGCGAGGCTCCAACGGAGCCGAAGCAATCCAGAAATCAATTATATCGTGAGTACTATCTACGATACCGAACTCATGTTATATTATTAAAAATTAAGGATGTTACAATGATTCCAGAAGCCTACCCACGTAAGTTGCCTAAAGCCATTTTGTTTGATTGGGATAACACGCTCGTCGATACTTGGCGTGTTGCCTATGATAGTATAAACTTTGCCCGCAGTGCTTTGGGACTCGCCATACTCACTCTTGAAGATTTTTGGCAACGGCCCCATCATTCCATGCGTGATGCTTCTCCTGAGCTCTTTGGCGAAAACTTTGCAGAAGGCGAGCGAATTTTTTATGAAGCTGTGGATAAGCTTCATTTACTAGAGCTTTCAACTCTCAAGGGGGCTGAAGACCTCTTGAAGGATTTAAAAATTCGAGGCATCTATATGGGTATTGTTAGCAACAAAGAGGGAAATTATTTACGTAAAGAAGTGGATCATCTTGGCTGGAAGCCTCACTTCCATAAAGTCATTGGTGCGCGCGATACGAAAGAAGACAAGCCTTCACCTTTTCCCGTATTAGCTGCTCTTCATGAAAGTTCTCTTGTTCCAGGGCACGATGTATGGTTTGTAGGAGACTCAATTGTTGATGTTTACTGTGCACGGGCCAGCGGGTGCATACCTGTTGTGGTGGGGCATGGTGAAGCTTCTCAAGAACAAGATATTATCCATGCAAAAGACTGTCAAGGACTTGCACAGCTTATAACAACTCTGTAATAATAATCTAGGTGGTGTCATTTTTATAAACTTGCTAACGAAATTTTAACGACACTCCTGTATTAATAAATCATGACATAGCGAAACATAAATATACGACAAGGATATTTTATCGCTTACCATAATTTAGATTTTAATTAAAAACAAAGGGGTGACCCATGTCTTCATCGGAAAAACAAAATAATTTGCAAGATGTTTTTTTAAACCAATTGCGAAAAACAAAGGCGCCCGTGACACTATTTTTGGTGAATGGCGTAAAGCTTCAAGGGATTGTTACTTGGTTTGACACTTTTTCTGTCTTACTGCGTCGTGACAATCACTCTCAGCTTGTCTACAAACATGCGATATCAACAGTAATGCCTGTTAATCCTATTCAGCTCTTTGAAGAGGAAGAAGAAGTAACAGAGAAAGAAGAAACGTAAATATTTGTGAATGAAAATGAATTTTTGGTCTCAGGAGAAAGCTCCTCCGGGACCGTTTTTATCGTATGTCCCTATATTATCAAAGGCCCCCATCGGGTCATTGACCCGCAAGCTCGTCTTGAAGAAGCCAAGGGATTAGCAGAAGCGATCCAGCTTAATGTAAAGGGGATCGATTAGTTGAAGCAGCACCTCATTCGACCCGCGACGTTTATCAGCAAGGGCCATATAGATGCCCTTGAAGGGTCTCTCAAAGCTCTTGAAGTCACCCTTGTTTTTATTGATGCGACGATTTCGCCAGTCCAGCAACGAAATTTGGAAAAAGCTTGGAACTGCAAGGTCATTGACCGAACTGGCTTGATTTTGGAAATTTTTGGAGCCCGTGCCCGTACAGCAGAGGGGCGCCTTCAAGTGGAACTTGCTGCCTTAGGTTACCAAAGAAGCCGCTTGGTGCGCTCTTGGACCCACCTTGAACGGCAAAGGGGAGGGCTAAGCTCTATCGGAGGCCCAGGTGAAACACAGCTTGAACTTGATCGTCGCTTGATTGATGAAAGAATTAGCCGCATAAAAAAGGAATTGGAAGATGTCAAGCGGACGCGGGCTCTTCACCGAAAAGCACGCAAGCGCATTCCTTATCCCATCGTCGCCTTGGTGGGATATACAAATGCTGGCAAATCAACGCTGTTTAACCGCCTCACCCATGCGGATGTGATGGCAGAACACATGCTTTTCGCAACTCTTGACCCAACGATGCGGCGTGTGTCCCTGCCTTCCGGCCGTGAAATTATTCTTTCCGATACGGTTGGCTTTATTTCAGATCTTCCAACTCTTCTCATAGCAGCTTTTCAAGCGATCCTTGAAGAAGTCGTTGAAGCCGACCTTATTCTTCATGTGCGTGATATTTCTCATCCTGAAACAGACACCCAAAGTCGAGACGTACTGACAGTTTTAAAGGATTTAGATCTTGAGGAAGCTTATGAAGCTCGTGGAATTGAGGTTTTAAATAAATCGGACCTTTTGGAAAATAGCAAAGTCCAATGTCTTAAAACCCAAGCTCTTCGCGCCTCCGTTCCCCCACAATGCGTCATCTCAGCCATAGATGGGGCAGGCGTTCCAGATCTTTTAGATAAGATTGATTCTTTTCTTGCGAGCAAAGAAAAAACCTATGACTTTAGTTTTTCTGTTTCAGATGGAAAGAAAATTGCCTGGCTTTACGCCCATGGAGAGATCCTTAAACGAGAGGATGATGAAATTGAAACCCATATCAAAGTCAAACTCTCATCCGAGAACAAGGAGAGGTTTGACCTGATGAAAAGAAACGGTTTTTAAGAAATTTCTTCCTTAATTATCCAGCCTAAATCAAGAAGGAACTTTCGAAGAGAATTCAAGCGTCCGCCATCAAGTGCTCCGTTTTCTTTGTCGTGAATATGAATGGAAGTATGATGCTCTTTATAACCAAAATGAACACGAGATCCTTCTCTCTTTCTATCCACTTCGATCCCAAGATTCTGAAAGAGTGTAATAATAAAGCCCATACGGATTCCTTTTAAATAGGAAATAGGTGTATCTCTGAAGTATCTAAAAGATGCTTCTAACTTTTGAGGAACAATAAGAGAATGTATTGTATGAGCCTTTCTTTTTTCTTCTTGAAGTAGCAAAGAGAGATGGGAAGCAATCTCTTGTATTTGTTCCAGAAGTTCAGGATGCTGTTTCAAGTCGCTGAGCAGTGAGCAGGCTTTGCGTTGAATCATAAAAAATGCATCAGATTCTTTAGAAATCTGTTGTAACAGCTCCTGCGTTGAAGAAGAATTTTCTAAAATTTCTTCTTTCTCTTCATAGATCTCTTCTTTCTCTTTTTCTTTCTCTTTTTCTTTCTCTTTTTCTTCTTTTGATTGTGTTGTTGTTTTCTGTTGGGTTAATGAAGGAAGAGTAGAGGGTATTACAGGCTCTTTCTCTAACAATGTATCGTCGAAAGGATCAACAGATTGTTTATCAGAGGGCCCATCTCGTTCTGATCCAGCATGTTTTTTAGGGAGGGAAATAGGCTCTTCTCGAGGTTCCTCTCCCTTTCTTGAAAGATCATTTTGACGTGCATCAAACGCTTTTGCTTTCGCTTTCTTTTTGGGTTTGCCTTTTGTTTTTCTTTCGCCTTTCGTTTGACTTTTTTGACCAGTTTTTTTATTTTCTTTTCCCTTTTTCTTCTTTTTTTGTAATGGGTTAGTACTCTTCTGCAAGAAAGCGGACGGTTCGCTTTTTCCAACTTCTTTGCTGATCTTCTCTTCGATCATCGCACGCCACAGGGGAAAATATATTTCATATTCTTCAGCTGATAATTTGCATGCGCTTGGCTCTTCATCTTCAGTAATAAACTTTATACTTAAAGGATTGAATGTAAAATGTGAGGCAGCCTCTAGGATAAAGTTGTTGTCGCTTACCATTGGGAGTACCTCAAAGGTTTCTCCAGAGATAGAAAGATCATTTTCATAATATTCTTTAGTTGGTATATGACTTATCTTACCCTCAGGAGAACAATGTATAATTGTACCATAGTTTAAAAAAGTAGGATTTTTATTTATTACTAATTTAAGTTCTTTTTTCTTTTTATCAATTTCAGATTGAAGAGTCATTTTAAATTTCTGAGGCAAAGAGAGCTTAGTAAGATCAGAGGCATTAAGAAAGTTAAGCATGTTTCTTGCTTCTCTTTGTTGAAAGCGGACTGTTCTAAAATAATCTATTTTAACGGAGTATTTCTTAAGTCCAAGTTCGTCGGTACCTTTGATTTGAGTCCTTAGAAAAGAAGCAATGTGCCTGTCTAGTGTTGAAAAATATTTTGGGAAGAAGTCAAAAGCACTTAGAGCTATTTCCATGTCTTTATAAAAATCAGATTCTGGGGAAGATCTCAACTTAACTTCATGTAATCCTTTTATTAAATAGAGGATATGACAATATGGGAGGAAAAACATACCCTCCGTATCATTTATTGTTTCTATTCTGCGCCAGTCTATGAATTTACTTAAGTGATTATAGTGACTTACGGAATTTCTGCTTAGGTTTTTATATTTATTAACTTCTTCTTCCTCTATATGTTCTGTACCAAAATAATTAACATACCCTTCTTCTTTCATTCTATGAAGCTTTAAGGAAATTCCAGTAAGTGCAATTAAATTTTCAGAAAATTCAGTTTCAAGTTTTTCACCAAAACTTGCGATACAGGCAGAAGTTAAAAATAGAAATGCACAAATTAGATTGAATATAATTTTCATATAACACCACCCTTACTTAAAAACAACATCATTAAAAATATAAAACGAACTATTTCATGTATACAAAATTAAAATTTTAAAATCAAGAAGAAATTTAAAAAATTATACTTCGCTACCCTCTCAATTTTTTGAAAGAATGGATGGGCGAGTAGCTACGAGGAATGGACGGTCTATTCCAAGATAAATTTTTACATTAACTCTTTTTTCTTAAAAAATCTGGGATCCTGTGCATTAAGAATCTCACCATGCCACGGGCATGCAGATTCAGATAAGCAAACAAAAACTTCCGTGATGTCTTCGGGGGCGGGAAGGGTTAGGGGATCTTCCCCTGGCCTGGCGGCCGCACGCATAGCGGTGCGAGTGGCTCCCGGGTTAATGAGATTGACTTTAAAGGCTGTATGAGTAACTTCAGCGGCGTACGTTTTCACCATCATCTCAAGGGCTGCTTTGCTAACTGCATAAGCTCCATGATAAGGAAAAGGAATGGGTTGGATCGTAACGGAACTGGTTACAAAAACGATCCTGGCGTCTTGAGCCTTTGTCAAAAGAGGCTCAAAAGCTCTTAGAAGATGCCAATTGGCATGAAGATTTGTTGTTATCACCTGATGCCACAAGCTGGGTTTGGTATGGGTAAGAGGCGTCAGTATTCCCAAAGTTGCTGCATTTCCAATCAGGATATCAAGCCTTCCAAAACGTGTCGCAATAGATTGCGCAAAATCGTCTATACGGGGTAAATCTGTTAGATCAAAAGGAACTAAAACAGCTGGAGGGCCATATTTTTGTACCTCATCATCGACCGCTTCCAGATCTTCGGATGAACGAGCCACAAGAATGAGTTGGGCTCCTTCTTGAGCAAACCGTTTGGCAACGGCGGCTCCTATACCACGAGACGCTCCCGTAATCAAAGCAATTTTATCTTTAAGTCTTTTTTGCTGCATTTTCACTTTAACCGATTAGCAAACGTAACCCATTTTAAAGGAAAGGTGCCTTAAAAGGAATAAAAACTTTCTCTCATCCCTTTAGTGTGTCCCTTTACTCTGCAGGTTACAAAATTCCTAGTTATAGCCAATTAACATGAAAATTAGGTGTTTAAATTTAAAAAATGGATTGCTTCGGAGCATACGCTCCTCGCAATGACGGCGGGGGGGATCGTCATTGCGAG
>JAKBAL010000083.1 GCA_021809225.1 Pseudomonadota bacterium
GTTCTTGAAAAATACACGGTGAACGCATCTAAAATCGATGAAATCTAAAGAAATAGCGCGAACAGACTCCAAAATAGGAGAATAAACGAGATAAAAGCCTCTTATTTTATTGACAAGCCCAGGTGTAGTGTCATCCCTCGCCTTCGAAAGGGCAAGCTCTTGGCCGAGGATCTATTGAGACACTGTAGATAGAATATTTTGTTTACATACACATCAAGGGTAGCTCAGAGCCATTGCGTAGGATCACCATATTGCGGCTTGTTTGTCATTACCCTCATGATGAATTTTGTTTGTTCCTGTTACAAAAAAAACATCTTTGAAAATTTCACGTATGTCTCCATGAGGCCAGGCAGGTGTAAAGTGAAGAGATTGCGAGGTTGACATGGGTTTACTCTTATCGTGTAAGCTTGTTAGACCAAGTCTGACGTTTTAGTCGTCATTTTAATCTACATACAAAAATAATAGATGGACTATCCTTGCGAAAGAGATTCTTTTTATCATCTCCGAACACTTCACAGATTTTAAATCCAGTTTGTTCAAGAAGCCTCAGAAGCTGATCATAGGGCGTAAAACGGAGATCAATGGTGGTGGTTGTTTCCTTGTCTTTCCAAACGCGTTTTGTGGTGTACTTTATGACCGGGTGAGAGGGGTCGACTTCTTGCTTTCCGAAGACTTTAACCTCATCTCCATATTGATCTTGAAAGTCGTGCCAGAACTCAAACTCAGAAGTTGTTTTAAAGTCATTTTCTTGAGGGTTACGGGTATTAAAAACAAAAAGTCCTGAGGGTTTAAGATGCCTTCTCACACAATCCAACATCGAGATTTGATCTGGCTCTGATAACAAAGCTTGAAAAGCATTCCCCGCCATGAGGATAAGATCAAACGTTTCATTCAAATGGAAATCCCTGACATCCCCTTGGATCCACTTAATGGAGAAGTCTTTGCTTTTCTCTCGAGCAAGTTCGAGCATCGGCTCAGAAGCATCAAGCCCAAAGACTTTTAATCCTTTTTTTGCAAGAGGAATGGTTAAGCGTCCCGTTCCACAGGCAAGGTCCAGAACAGACCCCGTTTCGACAAGACTCAGGAATAAATCAAGATCGCCCTTATATCCGCCATACTCAGCATCATAAAGTTGAGAATCAACATATTCTTCAAGATTGTCTTCCACTTTATTTTTCTCGGCACTTTTCAAGCAGAAGCATGACGTGATAAGCCTCTTCTGCAAGAACAGGGGGAGGAAGCTCGTTATAAATGGCCTTAGTAAGGAATTTATAAAATGTAGCGTAATCACCAGGGATTGTAGGAATTCGGATATGTTGATTACCAACACTTAAAACTCCGTAATTCTGCTCCCTATCCTGGCCCCATGTTCTCTCAAGTGGGCTTTTTCCCAAAATCAAATCTTGCTCTTGCGGGTCAATGCCGTTTTTTAAGAAACTTCCTTTTGTTCCGTGAAGTTGGTAACGCGGACCAGGGTGACCTACAAGGTTGCTTGCCTTTAGAATGACCCGCTTTGTTCCATATTTTAAAGTTAAATGGAAGTAATCGTCGGCAACGGCTCCGTGCCTTTGAGTGATGATGTCAGCATCAATGGCGTCAGGACAGCCGAAAAGATGAAAGGCTTGATCGATCAAGTGAGAACCCAGGTCATATAAAATCCCTGATCCAAGGAATTCATTTTCTTTCCATCGTTGTGGATTAGGGTGAGGCCTAAATCTGTGAAAGTGAGCTTCATATAAATAGACCTCACCTAAGACTTTTTCTGAGAGAAGCTTTTTGATGGTTAAAAAGTCTCCATCCCATCGTCTGTTGTGATAGACAGTTAAAATCCGTCTATGATTTTTTGCGGTTTGGATAAGATCTTCAGCTTCTCGGGAATGAATGGTAAAAGGCTTATCAATAACGACATGTTTTCCAGATTCAAGAGCGGCTTTAGCCAACGCGTAATGAGTGATATTGGGTGTCGCAATCACAATTAAGTCTAAATCTGGATCTTTCAGAACTTTCGTAAAATCTGATTCAACACGAACGTTTGGTAAGCTGGCTTTAACTTTTTCAGAGTTTGAAGACACAACACAGCACAAATTGTAGTCTTCAAGAGCACTTAAAAAAGGCGCATGAAAGGTACTTCCAGAAAATCCAAATCCTACAAGGGCAACATTTATTGGGTTTTTGCTCATTTTGTATAAACCGTTTTTAACGTTTTGAGATATTCTTCAATGGGATCTAAGCCCATCTCATAACGACGTTCGTTAAGATCCTTTAAATTTCCTTCAAAAGGCAAAAGCTCAAGTTGATCTCCCTTAATTAGTGCTTGGGTTCCATACCTTTGCCTTAGGTCACGTTTTGATGCAACGCGATCGTAAAGATAAGCATAATTATTGCTATTAGTTTCTTTAAGAGGCCATAACTTCTCTAAAGTGGAAAGACAGTTTGCTTGAAATTCGGGATCATGATCCGCATGCTGCACAAGGAGCCAAGCTTGATGGTCTGCTTCTTTTCCAAATTTTGAGATGGAGATCCATTCATGAACCGCGAGGATAGCTTTCAGATGATCGGTATGAAAGTGGTCTACGTCTTTCATTAATTTCCGTATTTTTGTATTATTTATATCATCAATAAATAACTTTCTCGCATCCTTATCAACATCAACCATAGCAGCCAGGTGCTGTTTTACAATGTCGATATCCTCAAGAGATTGGCAGTCTAGACTTTGTTTTGATTCTATAAACTTTCTCTCTAAAATCTCTAGTTCATCAGCACAAGTCGGCAATGATAAGCTCAACATTATAAACATTATGCAGAGACATTTTATCTTCATTCTATTTCCTTGACATACCATTCCGAAACAATGCTTAACCCACTGTTTTTTAAGAAATGCTTTTTAGGTTTATCATGTTGGCCACAGACAACGAGAGTCTGAATGGCTCCTTTTTGTTTGGCTTGTTGTTGGAGTTCTTGAAGAAGGTGACCACCGACACTATCCCAAAGTTCCAGGTTTTCAACACAAAAGTCGTCGATCATGAGAGTGAAACCTCCAGGATCATAAACCTTAGGAGCTGACTTAAGTTCACCGATAATAAAACCAACGATCTGCTGCTTCACTTCGGCTACCAGGGATATGTGAGTGTCCTTTGAAAGGAGCCATTCAAACCACTTGGCTTGTTTCTCATTTGCATCAGTCACCTGACGCCAAAATTGGGGTTGGGCTTGTTCATAAAAACTACGTTTTTGATCCGATAGGATGACCATAGCGCCTATATCAGCACCTGTTGCGGATCGAATATGGAAGGATGGGGGTTCTTCCCCTTTATTTTTTGAGTTAAAATAAAAAACAATTCGTTTTGGATAACGACGAGCCCAATCAACGACTTTAATTTCTTCTAAAAAATGACCATTTGTGTAATGGGAAATAACTTTACGCCAAAAGTTTGAAGCTTTTTTATTCTCTGGAAGGACCATTGCTTCCCAAACGCCAGGGAACTCTTCAAAGATCTGAGCAGCGACTTGTTCACCTATTCCTTTGCCCTGATATTTTCCAAGGATAAAAAACTCACCCATAGTCCAATCAACTTCAGGCTTAGTTCCAACTTTATTAAGGAGAACGAAACCTGCTATTTCACCACCAACTTCGACCAGAAATGCTCTTCGAGTCTGATCTACAAAGTAATGGGTTAAATCGTCTGAGGCGAAGGATAAACTTGTTGGGCATTCCCAGCCTTCATTAAGCCCACAATAACGACCCATATCATAGACATAAAACCGCCACATATTTTCGATGAGGGGGTAATCCGCAAGGGTTGCTGGGATAAGGTCTGGTTTGGGTTTAAGCATCTTCAACTTCATCCTCACCTAAATCACAAATCCCCCAAGGATAGGCCGGTTCAACCGGAGGTTTAAAAAAGAACGGCGTACAATTGAAAGAACTCATACCTTTATAGCCCATATGATGGGTTAATGCCTTAAACACTCCCCCATGAGAAACGATAAGGGGGCGTTTTTTCATGACTAATACGGAGGAGATCGTTTCAACTACGCGCCCTTGAAAGGCTGAAAAAGTTTCTGCTCCCCTTGGTTTATGGGCATCATCAAATATAGATTTGGTTGAGTCGAAGGGCGTTCCTCCTGCTTCACCCCAAACGATTTCGGTGAGACCTTCCTTAAACATAATTGTCTTGTTTGTTTTTTTTGCGATTATTTCAGTTGTTTGCTGTGCCCTTATCCTTGGACTAGAAATAATGACATCAAAATTTTCATTTTCAAGAATCAGTGAGGCCTCATGGGCTTGTTTGAATCCAAGCTCATTCAAAGGAATATCCATGCTGCCCATAATGAT
The DNA here is from genome assembly GCA_021809225.1 of Pseudomonadota bacterium. The sequence goes on from JAKBAL010000083.1 coordinate 4,337, forward strand.
GTTGCGCCGGTTCCAATCTGTTTCACCATGGCGGATGAAATAGAAGGGTATCAAAGGGAGGGTATTATGATTTTTTGTCATTTTTTACGCTCTCCACAAAATTTAAAATGGCTTTGGCAGCTTCTACAGCATTTAAATTTGTCACATCAATTTCCAATAAACCTGGATGATCAATTTTGATCAGGTCTTTTTTCCGATGGACTTCAGCGGGATTGATTGACTTATAACGGTGGCGACGCTCTGGATTTGTGATCCGTCTTTTTCGTTCTTCAGGAGAAATCATGAGTTTGACAGGAACAAATAAAGAACCTCGTTTTTCAGCTGTTTCTTTAACTTGAGTATAAACACGCCAATCATTTTCCGCTTCGAAAAGTTCATTCGTAAAGATGTAATTGGACTCCTCGTCAGATGAAATAAACTCCAAAATGATTTTACGAATTTTCCTAATTGGAACCCAGGCATTTTCTGGAATTGGAGTTACCCCATCTAAGTCTAACAATGAGAAAATAGAATTACTAATCAAGTGGTTATCAACAACTTTATAGCCCGATTTGGCTATTTCCTTAGCAATTGTATATTTACCTGAGCCTGCAAATCCAATCAGATAAAGGGTGACAGAAGAACTCATAGGACTTTCCTCATCAAATAACACTCAAGTCCATATTTCCAATTGGGAATCACAGCAACGTTTTCAAAGCCACATGTTAAAAAGAAAGCATGGGTTTCTGTAAAAAACGTATTTAACTGTATTACCTTAAGCTTATTTTGGGTTGCTAAAAGAATGGCGTTTTGAAGAAGCCCTTTTCCTATGCCTTGTTTTCTAAAACGGGGCTCAATCCAAAAGGAGTTGATCCAGAGAATCTCCCCGTATTGTTCCATACTCATGCCGCCTGCAAAGGTCTCTCCGCTTTTGACATAAATAGTGTGGGTTTTAAAATCTTCGGTGATACCCGTTAAAACCTTGCATTCTTTATAAAGTCCGGATGCAATTTTCTTGTCCCATTCAGGATGGCTCAGTGTTGTGTATGAAAGAGGGTTCATAAAAGGGTATCCATTTTCTGCTTAACATTTGTAATCCGTTGGGCTAGCTTTTGCAAAATCTTACATCCTGAGAAGCACTTTAATAAATAGAAACATTTTAAGAACAGCTATGACTATTGGTCAACTCAACACCTTTTTAAAAAAACATAACAGCCGCAACCAACTTCCTCTCTTTGTATTTATAACAGGAGCATCGGGGGCTAGAAAAACTCTTTTGGCAAAGACTCTGGAACAAAGATATAAGAAGTATCTTAAGATCGAAGGACAATCGACAGTTGTTCTTAACGTTCTTAACGAAGAAAAACTAAAATGTGACCAGAAGTGGGATGGCCTCCATGGAGTCATAACGAATGCGGAAGATATCGATGCGGCGGAGATCCTTAATTATTACAGAGGGTTATGGCAGATCGAAGAAACTTTCAGTTTTGCCAAAAGCGACTTGAAAATTCGTCCTATCTTCCATTGGACTCCTGATAGGGTAAGAGCGCATATTGCTATGTGTTATATGGCGTTGTGCTGTGTGCGGAGCTTAGAATATCGGGTTGAAAGACAGCATAAAAAGCTCTCTCCCGAAGTTATCAGGGATAATCTTCTCTCCGTTCAAGCCTCACTGCTCATTCACAAACCAACAGGGAGAAAGTACTTGATGCCTTCTTCAACTAAGGAACACACTTCAACACTTTACAAAACCATGGGGTTGAAGCTTTCAACTCAACCCATCTTGCTTTAAAATACCCCTTACCAAAAAAAATCGTAGTGCCCCATTCGAATTCACTATCTTGTCTTTTCAAAGACTTAGTTCGCTACTCTGCCAAACTCGGGAGAAAATAGATTAGGGTAGGGAATGGAGCTGCCAAAAGCTGCTCCATTATCACAGTTGTCCTTTATTTTTTCATTTTTTCTTGTAATGTTTGTTTATCATAATTACATTAAGAAAGTTGATTGTATTATTATTTAATGGTGGTTGTTATGTATTTAAGGTCGATCAATTTTACTTCTCTATCTTTGGCTCCTACCCCCTCTTTTCTATACGCTGCAAGCGATTATCAAACAAATATTCAGTCCGGAATTATCCAAAGGATTCACTCACTGCAGGCTGAGTTTGATAAAAATAGCCAACCAGAGAGAGAAACTTTTCGTCCCACCGTAACGCAAATGGCAGTTGTCTTTCCAATACCCATCACAAAACCTAACCCACCTGCTCCAAAACCTGTACCTAACCCACCTATTATTGTTAAGAACACGACGAAAGCCTCTGTTTCCCGATCGGCTGTAAACCCTGTCAGGCCAATTTTAACTCCCATACAGACCCGTATTGCTGAAGTTACGGGACTGCAGCGCCTTTATTCCCAGGGTTCTGTCGGCCAAGGGCAAAAGGTTGCGGTCATTGAGTTTTCTGGAACATGGGACAAGATGCATAGTGTCATCCGTGGGCCTGAAGGTGTATTGCCAAATGAAATTAGGCAGAGTTATGCAAAACGGTTTCTTCGTCCCCTCCCTCTTCCCGGAGGAGTGGATCCAAATAAACACTTCGAAGGATGTCTTGATACCTCCTACCATGGGTCCGGTATGGCTTCAACCATACTTGATTTTTCTCCCCAGGCGCATGTACTCCCTGTAAGTACTTATAGAGACGAAGAGACAGGTCATTTCTATTCTAATGATGCTGCCCTTATGGACCTTTCCAAAAGAGCAGATATCAAAGTCATTAATATCGCAAGTGGATTTTTTGATTATAGGGTAGAAGAATATATCGAAGGAGGCATACTTAAGCATACCTACTCCTTTTCTGAGGAATCTGTTAGGGGGATTAAAGCAGCAGCTGCTGCTGGAAAAATCATCGTAATGGCTGCAGGTAACGAAGGAGAACAAATCCCATCCCTTCCTTCATCATTAGGAGCTGGTCCTGAAATCGCCAATTTTGCTTTTAGACTTCGTGGCTTATTTAGTAAGCTCGATAAACAAACAATGCAATCTATTGTTCTTGCAGGAAATATCAATTTTTATTCCCACAGCTGGATGAAAGATCTCGATTCTAATTACCCAGGAGAGTCGGGAGATCTTAAGGAAAGATTCCTTTTTGCGCCCGGAAACTTTGATATTTCTTATGAGGTGGGAACATTAATTAATGGAACTTCTAATTCTGCTGCCTATATTTCTGCAGTCTTAGCAAATCTCTTATCAATATCTGAAAATATTACACCCAGAATGGCTGTTAAAGCTTTGATGAAAACGGCAGATAAACGTGATCCAGAGGGAGTGTATGGAAGAGGACTTATACGAGCAGATAAGGCCGCGGAATTTCTGGAGAGGTTTCTCTAATTCGATTGTGATCAGGAACCTGTTTTGGATAAGGAGCCCTGCAAATACCCTCATTGATTTTGTAAGGGTGTTATCACTCACCTCGCAAGGACAAGGCGAGGGACGAACATGCGCTAGGGATGGGAACAATTTTTATTATCAAAGACTGATACAACAATAAATTACCATATCAGCCCTAAAATAGATGAATTTGATATCGGTCCGAAAACGCGGCTATCATCATGCTCCACAGAAAGATTGTCGGAGAGGACGAACACATGACCTGCTGGAACCTGAAACGGTTTATCAATGGCATAGGTGCCATGCTTCCAACCAGACCAGTTTCTATGAATTCCCTTATCGTCAAGAGCGGCCCCATTCACGATAACTCTCCGT